>CAZVYV010000588.1:0-2241 GCA_964630985.1 uncultured Occallatibacter sp. | reverse complement strand
GAGAGCATTGAAAGCGCGGAAGGGTGAGGGAAGTTTACTGGAGCTTCGCGCAAAGATAATTTACAGTTCGGAACCAAGCCGGACGGAGTGACGGGGTGAATGTGCCCTTCACTCCGTCCGGTGCTTTTTGCCCCCTCCGGAACGCAACGGCAGGGAAGCGCAATCTCTCGCGCTACACGGTTTTGGATAAATCACCGGGATTCAGATCGCGACTGCGGCGGCGCCAGATGGCGCGGAGAAATGTGAAGGGGCCGATGAGCAGGCTGGCGAGAACCAGGAATAGGAGCGAGGTTCCAAGTGAGTTTTTGTGCTCGAGCGTGAGCCCGATCAGGCCGAGCACGATGCAAACGATGATGACGAACACGAGGAGGCCAGGGGTAAGGAACCAGAACCACCAGAGCATGGGAGGCATTCCCGATACGAATTGCGCAGCGGGATTTGCCGTTCGCACGCAAGCGATCAATGCGCTGACAAATGGATAAAAAGCCGCTGAGCGATCTTCGAAGTTGCCAAAGCTGAGATAGTGCTGGTTGGTGAGCTCAATCGCGGCGCCGGAATCGAGGGTGATCGCACACCGACGCGATCCAAATGCGACCTTGCCTGCGCCGAAGACCCAAATCCCGGGTACGGAGTAGATTCTGACCGTTTTGATCTGGGCGAAGGGCACGCTGCCACCGGGCCAGACGATGGTGGTGTCGGTCAAAGCGTACTCTTCGGTGTTTGCCGCGAGCGATCGCCGGACTTGGTATGTGAAGTTGGGCAAGGTGGAGCGGTCTCCTCAAGATGGAGGATAACTGGTTTTGGCGGCGGGTTCGGATGACAGTTCGGTGAGGGTGATCGAGAGATAAGGTATCCCAGGTCCGAAACTCCGGACCTGGGGCACCCAAATTCTGTTGCTGATCGAAGTTACTCCTCCTCCACGTCCACCGGCCGTTTGGCGTTAGCGAGGATTTTGTCGGCGACCAGTTGCGGAACGATATCGTAGTGGTCGACTTCCATGCGGTAGCTGCCTTTGCCCTGGGTCATGGAGGTGAGCTGGGTGCCGTAGGCGAGCATCTCGGCCATGGGAACCTGGGCGTTGATGACCGTGGTGCGGCCCTTGGACTCCATGCCGCCAACGCGGCCGCGGCGGCCGTTGAGATCGCCCATGAGCGCGCCGGCGAATTCGTCAGGCGCCTCGATTTCTACCTTCATCACCGGTTCGAGCAGGCACGGCTTGCACTGCTCCATGGCGTTTTTGAAGGCAAGGCGGCCTGCGGTCTTGAACGACAGCTCGTTGGAATCGACGTCGTGGTAGGAGCCATCGAAGACAGTGACCTTGAAGTCGACGACGGGGTAGCCGGCGAGGTAGCCGCGCGCGGCCGTCTCGACGATTCCCTTTTCGATGGCCGGGATGAAATTGCGCGGGATTGCGCCGCCGAAGACTTCGTTGGCGAATTCGAATCCGGCTCCGCGAGGCTGAGGCTCCATGCGGATTTTGCAGTCGCCGAACTGGCCGTGGCCGCCGGACTGCTTTTTGTGGCGGCCGTGGGCCTCGGCCTTGGCGCGAATGGTTTCGAGGTAGGGGACCTTGGGCGCTTTGAGCGTGACTTCAGCGTGATAGCGCTTTTTGAGGCGGCTGACGATGGCTTCGATGTGCGGCTGGCCGGCGCCGGCGATGAGAAATTCGTTTGTCTGCGGGTCGCGGTAAAAGCGAATGAGCAGGTCCTCTTCCATGAGTTTGTGAATGGCAGGCGCAAGCTTGTCCTCGTCGGCGCGTGATTTGGGCTCGATGGCGTAGGTCATGGCTGGCTCGGGAGGCTTCGCCATATCGACCTGGAAATCGCCGCCCTTTTGCCCGAGCGTGTCGCCGGTAAGCGTGTCGCGGAGCTTGCCCACAGCGCCGAGATCGCCGGCGTGCAGCTCGGCGACTTCGACGGGCTTGCGGCCCTGCATGATGCTCAGGTGCGCGAGTTTTTCCTGGCCGCGGCGCGTGTAGTTCTCGAGGGTTGCATCGTTTTTTACGATGCCGCTGACGACCTTGAAAAAGGTGATGCGGCCGGCGAAGGGATCGGACATGGTTTTGAAGACGACGGCGCCGGTTGGCCCAGCGTCGTCGATTTTGCGGACGACGGCGGGAGCGTCGGCAGCTGCGCCGGGCGCTTTTCCGGTTAAGGGCTCGCGCTCAGTTGGCGCGGGCGTGTAGGCCTTGAGGAAGTCGAGGAGATGATCGAGGGCCATGTTGGAGAGGCCGCTCGAAAA
>CAZVYV010000587.1:0-2247 GCA_964630985.1 uncultured Occallatibacter sp. | reverse complement strand
TACTCATCCACGAAGGCTGTGGAGGAAGTGGTTCTCTAAAGGCTGCCATTCCCGCAGCTATTTTTTCCTCTTTGCTAACCTGCTCCTCCCTGACGAAGACCTTAAGAGGTTGGGGGGCGGGGATGGGAGCTACCTGGAATTGATCGTCAAACCAATCTGGTTGCTCTGGCCATATTAGGCTCTTTACATGCTTGCCCTCAATCATTTTCGCATACCATTCGCTAAACTGCTTGTTAACAAACTTCGTATCCTTAGTAATATTAGGACTTGCAATCAACGTAGTGAGGTTTTTTTCAGAACGGTCAGTCAGAACTTCGCAGACCGTATTATACACCTCATCAGCCAAACTCCAGCTTAACATTTTGATGCTAAGGATGTCCGGTTTAATGATTAGCTCATCCTTCCTGTCCTTCTGATACCAGCAAATATTTATAAGTTCGTTCGTGGTCAAATCTTTCCAAGTAAACTTCAAGCCATCTTGATACATATCCAAAAGAGCCCTTCGAAGATGGATATCATAATAGCAGAGGCGGCTCATATTTTCAGAAGTATGGATCAACCATGGTCCCCTCTGCTCTAACACCTTGGAGAGTTTTGTTGGAAGTTTCAAATGAGGAATATGTTGGAAACGCCGAAGAGAGACCTCATGCTGGCATCTACAAGTTACCATGGGACTCGTATAGGGAATATATCTGCTTCCATGACATAAAGGACATTCCTCTTCGATCAGCCGAGGCATTTCCATCAAACTGTGAATGATTGGATACATTTTACTCATCCTCCTCAAAATCCGCAGTAGTGGAGCTAACCCCTTTGGGTTCTTCAATTACCACGTTATTTTTCTTAGCCCACCGATTAAGTTGTTTCGTTTCTTCTATAGCAGAGCGGTGTTTCATTTTGACCAGAAAAGGGTCAATATCAGCTTTGAAGATTTTCCACTCAAATTGACGTTGCTTCCACCACTCCGGATCACATTTTAGTAATGCAGCCTGCTCCTCGATATCAGAAGGCCATACTTCCGCATTGGGGAGCCAATAGGGCTTACCATCTCGTTCACGTAGCTCTGATTCAAAGTATCGGGCAGCCGCTTTATTCATGTAGAAAAGCGTCATGGGATCCTCACAAGCCTTTATACCAGAAATGCTGATCCCTACGGCCAAAATTGGGTGGGTAGGATTTCGACGCTCGAAATCATCCACCGTAAGAGGTTTATTCATGGGTTACCTCACCAGCCTGAACCGGAGTATCGGTGAAGAACCACGCATACATATTGCGCCGCTCCAATTTGTGCTCTCGGAGATAACGAGCCACCAGGACAGCAGAGGGGATGGGTAGACCATATTTCTGGCAGCCAAGCTGGATATGATTTACCAGCCAGTCACAGGGAATAGGCTGGGGACGGAAGAACGCAAGCACATCAGAAACAACGGCTTGCTGTTCGGGTGAGAGGGTGAGAGGGTTATATGTCCTCGTCATAATGTATCCTTTCGGGAAGTTCGGGGGAGAATGCTTTTCTCGACCTACACTTAAGATTCCCGTAGTGGTATAAAATCTTTATTTTAAAAAGTGATAAATGCTGTAAATAAAGGAAATGGTAATTATGAATCCCTCTTGTCCTACATCTTGTGGTCAATTTATTTTAAACCACAAGATGTAGACACTGGATACCGTGGTATACCACGTTGAGAAAGACGAAAGAAAGGATTGCTTTCCCCCTTTCGTCTTTCATCTTTCTTACCACTGAATACCACGGTATACCACGTTGAGAAAGACGAAAGACGAAAGACGAAAGAGGGAAAGGAACTATACCGTGGTATACCGTGGTATAAGGATAAAATGCTTCTGATGAAAATACTCATGTTAGCTTTCTATCGACCGATTCAACATAGCCCCCCAGCCCCCAATCGATATTTTTTTCACGATAAGATGCCCCAGGATCAGAGTTGACCTCTGGGATATCCTAGGAGAGGCCGGTGCCGGTTCCGAGTCTCCTGTACAAAGCTAGGGCACCCTGCGGTGCCCTTCTGGTCTATTCTGGAGTGGTATTACTCGAAGATTATTATGCTCAGGACTCCCAGAATGAGTCCACACAGAGCAGCAAGCAAAATCCCGATCATTTCTCTCCCTCCTCTCTAGCAGCCTCCAGGAGACGCCTTCGCTCCGCTAGGAGCATCCTCACACCCTCCGAAAGCTTCGACCCGTCCTGGAGCCTCCTAGCCACCTTCGCAGCCTGTTCGCCAAGCCATT
>CAZVYV010000586.1:0-2249 GCA_964630985.1 uncultured Occallatibacter sp. | reverse complement strand
AACTTGCAAGTGGATGATACCCGCTTGACAGATAGTCAATATCGTTGTGGACTTAATGTTCGTAATAGATATGACACACTATCCTTAATACAAGACAGTGTTCAAGATCTGTCTGTTCCTCCAGGTATTAAGCAAGAGTTAGTAACTTTTGGCAACTATTTAATAGCCTTTGTCAGTGGGCTGTGTTTTTACAGATATTATACAGATCAAACGTGGACTCGCCTAACTGCCTTTGCAATGTCTCCTAGTGCTCCTCGTTACTGGACTTGCTCTATTCCTATTAGTTTAACCAACTATTTAAGAATGGCTACCAACTCTAACAACATAACTAGTGGAGTTGGAGTTAATGCTACGTATAGTTCTTGCGCCAACAACCCAACCCAACTATTAACTTTAGAGGGCGCTGCGGCTGGTAATGATCCAGGTTTATTGGTACAAGACAACATTAATCAACCTCAGTTCTTGTTTTTAGATGACAATGGAGTCCCTCAATGTAGGACAACACAAAAATTTAGTCAATGGATGATTGGCTTTACAGACAATACCAACACAGTAGTTGGCCCAGCAGGAGGTTCTAGTACACCATCTTATGATTTGCGTGAGTATGTGCCTATAGGTAATTGTATGTGTTGGAATGATGGAATACTTTATATGATTGATCCATCTCAACAGTTTATTTACAGATCTGTTTCAGGACGCCCTCTTGATTTTGTTGTCAATGTTACTAATCTTCTTACAACGGTGGCACACAATGTAACTGTCAATAACAAAACACTTAATGCTTATTGGCAATTTCCAGGAGGAGATGCTACTAGTACATCTTATAGTGTGGGTGTTGGAGGTATTAGTTGTATTAGACCTTTAAGTTCTGGAGGCATATTTGTCTCTGCTTCTAATGCTAACTTTGCAGTTGTTCCAAATAAGACCCCAAATGCTCCAATGATCTTTGGGGAATATACATTTATTAGAACTTTTCTGTTTAATGCTACTAATCTTAGTGATCGCACTATTATAGATAGTTTAGGTGATACACGTTTTATAGACTTGGTTGGTATTCGCTCTTTTAATGCAGTTGAATCATTGCAGAATGAGGGTCGTAATTCAGTATTCTCAATAGCCATTCAGAAAGCTTTACAACAGAAAGTCAACGGCAAAGTTCAAAATATAATTCAAGACGCCAATTATAGTGCGGCTATACTGTTTGATAACTATGAATTGTACGCTATTACTACAACTTTAGGCAACGTAATAGCTGTGTATGATACCATCAATCAGTGTTGGAGTTCTTTTGACACTACTCAAACCAATGGAGAAAGAATTAAAGCTTTTGCTAAAATTGAGTTGACTGTACAAGCCTTGTATGCTATAACAGAAGATGATAATCTTTACATTCTTTATAGTGCTACTACTAATTCTGTTCCTTATGTCAGAACTAATGCTCTCAATTACTCTGTTCGTTCTCAATACACTGGACTAACAGTTCGTCTAAATGACCCTAAAGTTGTTATTAAACCAACGTCTATTAGGTTTACAATGGACGAGATAACAGAAAATTGTAAATTTACTGCTACACCTTTTGTTGATGATAGACAATCAAGGCTTGGAAATATGTCTAAAGACATTAACTATGTTCCACCAACCACACCATACACAGGGCCAATGCAATTGATTGACACTGATACAATGCTTTACAATGGATTCTTTAGCATGAAAAACTGTGAACAATGCTGGAGTACATTTTTCATCTTGTCATGGACTAATGGCTGTCTTGTTCAATATAGTGTGTTTATGAGTGACAATACTCCTAACAATCCTTTGAAAGCTCAATCTAATAAAGCAAGTGAAAATTCCAACGTTCAATGATCTTATATGCTTTATCATACTGAACAAAGGTGACACCTTTAAAGAGTATGAAAATGAACAGCAGATTGCTAGTGCTTGTTTAACAGCACTTAATGATGGATTGCTATATTATCATGTTAGCCGTTATGGTATTATTGATGGAATGATTATGGCAGAAAAAAGACCAAACAACATTTTATTTGTCATTGAAAACTTAGCAATGAACATGTCAAACTTAAAAGATTTCGCGCGGCGATCACAACTAGAATTTAAAGGCTATAAACTTGAATGGCTTAAGCATGGAATTTATAAACATCACAACACAGCAGCAGTGTACAAGAAACTAAAAGCTATATGATATTTAATAATAAAGTAGAACAAAAGCTTGGACTTCGCTATTTTAGTGG
>CAZVYV010000585.1:0-2252 GCA_964630985.1 uncultured Occallatibacter sp. | reverse complement strand
CGAGTCCCGTTGAGAGCGTGGCTTCCCGCCCTAACAAGTTAGGACGGGGCACCCCATGCAGTGCCGGATGGAGAGCCGAAAGTGGTTGGGGTCACCCCTTAGGCCGCGGCGGGTGTTTTGAGGAAGTGCAGCGCGCGGATCAGGTAGGCCTTGAGAGCGTGGCGATGCACGACGGCGTCGAGAAAGCCTTTCTCGAGCAGAAACTCAGACCGCTGAAATCCTTCGGGGAGTTTTTGGCGGATGGTCTGTTCGATGACACGCGGGCCCGCGAAGCCGATCAGCGCGCCAGGCTCGGCGATGTTCAGGTCGCCCAGCATGGCGAAGCTGGCCGTGACGCCTCCGGTGGTGGGGTCGGTGAGCACGCAGATGTAGGGCACGCGCGCGTCGTCCAGTTGCGCAAGGGCGGTGGAGATTTTGGCCATCTGCATCAGGCTCACGACGCCTTCCATCATGCGGGCCCCGCCTGAAGCGGTCACCACAATCAGAGGCTTCTCGGTCTCTCTCGCGCGATCGACCGCGCGCGCGATGGTTTCGCCCACCACGGCGCCCATCGATCCGCCAATGAACGCATACTCCATGGCGCTCATCACCACTTCATGAGGGCCAATCCGTCCCAGTGCATTGAGGATTGCGTCGTCGAGGCCCGTGTCTTCGCGCGCTTTGCGCAAGCGCTGCTTGTAGGGCTTTATGTCGGTGAAGTTCAGCGGATCGGTGGAGCGAAGGCCGCCGTCAACGAGTGTGTACCCGGGTTCAAGGAGCGTCTCAAAGCGCTCGCGGGCGCTGAGCTTGAAGTGGTGCTGGCACTTTTGGCAGACCAGCAGATTGGCTTCAAGGTCTTGCCGATAAATGGGTTGGCGGCAGCCCGGGCATTTGACCCAGAGGCCCTCTGTGCGCACATTTCTTGCGCCCGACTCGGGACCGTTCTCCGCTCCGGGACCACCCGGTTCAGGGGAATACTCGCTGTCTTCGCGCTTAAACCACGACATACCGAACCCAATTGTATATGGATGGCGCGGCAGGGCCATCTGCGATCACTTGATTACGCACCGGCAACTGTTGCCAGTGCGGAACGCGCTCCGCAAAACTGTTAGTAGATGCCCGGAATCAGCCGCTTTGTGTTGCGGATATAGTCTTCGTAATCCGGGCCAAAAGCGAGACGCAGGGTGGTCTCTTCAACATGGATCCGATACAACAGGGCCATTGTTGTCGGGATGAGGACGACGGCAAAGCAAGCCCACGTTCGGGAGTGAAGAGCGAAAGCGAGGAAAATCAGTTCGAGACCGAAATAGGAAGGATGACGGACGAAGCGATAGAGTCCGCTCCGATTCAGCTTCTGCCCATCGCGCAAGGCAACGTTGGCGCTGAAGGCTTTGCCCAGCGAAATGACAGCGACGGCGCGGATCGCCAGGCCGAGAATCAAAATCGCGAGGGCCAACGGCCGCAGCCAGCTATAGCTCCCCGGCATATCGGCGTGGAAATGTTCGTGCATCCACCCGTCGATCCAGAGCGACCCGATGATCACAACCCAGAGAATGATCTGCGTTCCTCGATCTCGAATCTTGCCCCCACCCTTCCACGTCGTTGTGAAAACAAGGATGAGGATTTCTCCTACGAGCCAGACTTTTGTGAGCACGTTGAAGACAAATTCGAGACTCATGATCGTCCTCGTGTGACCGTAAGGAAGGAACGCACTGGTCGGCAAGGGATAAGCCCAGGCATCCGTCTATTTTCTCAAGGAACGGTTTTCCAGGGAACTTGCCGAAACTGCTCCACCGCGCAAATAAGCGTCGTCGCCGTCGATCCAGTCCTGGCGCGGCGGATTGAAGATGTCAAGCGCGACCGAGTCTTCAATCGCAACAACCTCGTGGGGGACGTCTGGCGGGATGGTGAGAATATCGCCGGCACGTACCGCAACTTCCTTGCTGTCGACGAGAAAATTCAGCGCCCCCTCGACAACATGGCTGATCTGCTCGTGAAAGTGCTGATGCAAGGGCACGCGAGCGCCCTTCTTGAGGACGATACGGGCAAGCATCGTGTTAGCGCCGACAACATATTGCCGCGTGATCAGCGGATTCAATGGCTCCGGCTCAATGTCGGTCCAGCGATGGTGTTTGGCCTCCGGCACGACTCCTCCTCAATACTCGACGCCGCGCTGGTCAATATTCGATGCCCCGCTGCGCCAGGATGCCTTTCTGATAGGCGTGTTTCACTTCGCGCATCTCCGTCACAGTATCGGCCAGCTCAACCAGCAA
>CAZVYV010000584.1:0-2260 GCA_964630985.1 uncultured Occallatibacter sp. | reverse complement strand
CGTTCCCGAGCCGGAGACGGTGACGGTGAGAGCAAAGAAAGACGGATAGCAAGTATTAGCGTTGAACACATGAACCGCATTCACGGTTGCGGTTCCGCCGTTGCCGGACCCAAGCCCAGGAGGCGCTGTAAATGTAATCGTATTGCCGGACACGGTAGCGATCTGCCACAGTCCGCTATACGCTGAGTTTCCCGTGATCCAGAATGACTGATATTGTACAAACGACGGTGGAGCAGCGGCACTCAGAGTCATAGTAGCTGTCGTAGCGCTTTCGCTGATACTGGTGATCGTCGCCTGCACCGCGTAATTCGGGTCGTAAGACTCGTTGTTGAAGCAGAGTTGTGCCGGAATCAAGTTGGTATGGCCGCCAGGCCCGGTTCCTCCGGTTACATCTGGACCAATCGCAGGCCACGGAGGATTACCGTAAGCGGTAGACCAAAAAGACGGCTGCGAGGAATAGTAAATACTCGCTGGCAGAGTGGTACTGCTTGGGACAGGTTGACCGTAGCTGCTAAGCCCGGTCGGAACTTCACTCGTGCCAGCGCAGGTAGTTGACCAACCCGGATCAAAGGAATTGCCGCACCAACGCACCGCCGCGCTTACCGTGTCGTAGTTCCCCCATCGGTACAGAGTCGAAGCTACATTCGAGTCATTGTAAATCCACCACGAGGAGCCGGAGGCTGGGCAACTTGGGCCAAATCCGTATCCATTTCCGCCTGCCCATCCAAGCGTATAAATTTGTACTGGCCCTGTGGTGTAATTGCCACAATCCATAATGCCGCTGGGAACCTGCTGGTAATTCGTTTGATAGCCACTGGTCCCGAGCACGTTTCCGATCAGATTATAGTACCGATCATAGGCTTCAATGTCCGCCGCCATCGTACTGGATGTCTTGAAAGGACCGTCCCGCCCCGGCCAATAGTTGCGGAATCCGGTAATCATCCAGCTTGTTCCGTGAATGTCGTCGCCCGAGAACTTGCCTCCAACGTTCCCCTCGAACAAATCGAGATAGGAGCCGCTAGAGTGTCCCCCATAGGAACTAACCTGCTGAAAACTTGGAGCCGATCCATTTGCCGTGTAATAATTGTCGGCCGCGTAGTTATAGCACCACACATCACCTTGCCCGCCATTTATGATTTGCGGCGTAGCGACATGCTGGAACATATTGTTGCAAATCAAGTTGTCGGACGTTTCGAAACCGGACTCTACTCCGTAGCTGAGATCGTAGCCGTTCGAGCCGTAAATGTAATCGCTCTGTACAGTAATGTGGGCAGACTCGTACAACCACATATTATTGCGGTAGGGAGGAGTGCCAGTGTTGAGAGTGCGAACTCCGGTGACCCAGCTATCCGTCGCAAATCCAAAAAAGATAAGAGTGCCTGAACTCCCTGGGCTGTCCGTTGTCAACGAAGCATCAACGGTCATGTTCTCGATGCCCACGCCCGTAATTGGAAGGAAATTAGCCCAATAGGCTTGCGGCTGATAACTCGAACTCCAGATAGGGGAATACAATCCCGGAGAGATGCCTACGGTGTACGGCCCCGTTCCCGAAACAGACGTAACCGTCACGGTTTGGGTCTGGCTCGCTCCAGGTGCTCCATTCTGGCCCCCTTGTTGACTGCAATCTCCGGTGATACCCGTTGATTGGCAACTCCAGATGGTGCCAGGATCGGTGGCTTGATCGTTCTGGCCTAAAATGAGAAGACTTCCTGCTTGAAGGTTGCCAATTGAACCCTTCACAACGCTACCAAGAATTATAGAACTTGTCCCCTGAGAGAAACCGGCCATCCAAGTTGCTTGATTGGTTGATCCATAATTCGGATTGCCAGAATCGCCGTTCCAAATGCAAATGTCCCCGCCGTTCCCTTGACAACCACCGCTGGCTGTCCACTTTACAATTGTCTGGTCAGCCCCGGCACCGCGAAGCGTCACGTTGCTTTTCATCGTGATCTGGTTGTTGAAGGTGTATATGCCTGCGCTCAAATACACAACACCACCAGCAGCACATGAGGCGATGTCCGAGTTAAGCGTCGAGAGAGAGACTCCAGAACTCTCCGTTTTGCAGATTGTTGTTCGCGTAGGGATCGTTCCAGCTCCGGCACTCGTCCAGTTAACAGCCCGACTGGGATCGATAATTCCCGACCAGAGTTGTTGTCCACTAGCGAACCCGCACAAGGCAGCAAGGACAAAGAACAGCGCGAGGACGAGAAAAAGTCGCTTCATTAGTTCACCACGAAGAAAGAGACACAGGCAGGATTCG
>CAZVYV010000583.1:0-2263 GCA_964630985.1 uncultured Occallatibacter sp. | reverse complement strand
GCTCTTGAGGCGAATGCCTGTCCCGGCGCAGGCGCATGCGGCGGGCAATTCACAGCCAATACGATGGCCATGAGCGCAGAGATTCTGGGCATCGCGCCGATTGAGCTTTCGGGTGTTCCCGCCACAGCACCCAACAAACTTGAAGCCACGCGCGAGGCTGGACGCATTCTGATGGACGCTGTTCGCGCCAATCGCCGACCTTCGCAGATCATCACCCGCAAATCCCTTGAAAATACAATCGCCAGCGTGGCCGCGAGCGGCGGGTCGACGAACGCTGTGCTGCATCTGCTGGCCATCGCGCGTGAATTGGGTATCGAGCTCAATATCGACGATTTTGACGCCATCTCATCGCGCACGCCGTACATTTGTTCTCTCACGCCGGCGGGTAAGTATGTTGCCTCGGATTACCAGGCGGCGGGCGGATCGCGGCTGCTGGCGAAGCGCATGATCGACGCGGGCCACGCTGACGGATCGGCGCTGACCATTAGCGGAAAGACACTCGCGGAGGAAGCTGCCACTGCGAAAGAAACTCCGGGCCAGGATGTCATAGCCACTTTCGAAAAACCCATCAAACCCAACGGCGGCTTGGTGATTCTGAAAGGCAACCTCGCGCCCGAAGGTTGCGTCATGAAGATCGCCGCGGCGGGCAAATACGCGCATCGCGGGCCTGCGCGCGTGTTTGACTCTGAAGAAGATTGCTTCAAAGTTGTGCAGGCCGGCGGCATCAAGCCCGGCGACGTGGTGGTGATTCGTTACGAAGGGCCGAAAGGCGGGCCGGGAATGCGCGAGATGCTGCAGGTGACAGCGGCCATCAGCTCGAACGCGGAGTTAAGTGCGCAGGTGGCATTGCTCACCGACGGGCGATTCAGCGGCGCGACTCGCGGATTCACCGCGGGCCACGTTGCGCCTGAGGCGTTTGTCGGCGGCCCGATTGCGGCAGTCCGCGAGGGCGACACCATCTTGTTCGACATTGCCAAGCGGACGCTCGACGTGGAAATCAGCAAGGAAGAGATGGCGGCCCGGCTCAAGGATTTCAAGCCGCCGACGCTGCGCTGGCCGAAGGGCGTCTTCCGCAAATATGTGGATCGGGTCGCCAGTGCCTCGGAAGGCGCCACAACATAGGTTGACATGCTGTTTTGAAAGGGCACTGCCCTAGAAGTGCCAAGTGACAGTCAAATTGATCGATCGGGCTCTAGTCCCTGAGGTAAAAGGTAATGACTAGGTGGGTGCCAAAGGATATGGAATGGTTTCTGGCTGATTTAATTCAGCAGTTCACCTTCATGGACGGTAGCCATTCAATCTATGTCAACACCATCCTAGTGAAAGCTAATTCCGTCGAAGAGGCTTATGAGAAGGCTCTCGGATTTGGAGAAGTTTACAACCATAGCTTCACAAACACCGATCAAGAAGAGGTCAAAGTGTCCTTCAGAGGACTGCGCGATCTCTGCCTCATTTATGACAAGCTCGAAGATGGTGCGGAGCTCATCTACGAGGAATATGAAGAAATAACAGAAGAAGAAATCGCGGCCATGGTAACCCCGAAGGAAAAGCTCGGAGCCTTTGAGATGCATGGGCCAGAAAAAAGCGGCAGAAGCACTCGAAATCATAGTGAGGCATTGCAATGACAAAGATCAGCAATATGGAACCGAACGCTTCCCCAACGCCGCCGACGCGGCTTACAGGCGCAGAGATTATCTGGGCTACGCTGGTCGGTGAAGGCGTCGACACCGTTTTCGGGTACCCCGGAGGCACGATTCTTCCGGCCTACGACGCGCTGCGCAAGTTTCCTGTGCGGCATGTGCTGGTGCGCCACGAGCAGGGCGCAGCGCACATGGCCGATGGCTACGCGCGCGCGACGGGCAAGGTAGGCGTGGCCATCGCCACGAGCGGACCAGGCTCAACAAATCTTGTCACCGGCATTGCGACCGCGATGCTCGATTCGATTCCAATCGTCTGCATCACAGCCAATGTTTCTTCGAAGCTGCTGGGCACCGACGCGTTTCAGGAAGTGGACATTACAGGCATCACGCTGCCGGTGACGAAGCACAATTTTCTGGTGAACAAGGCAGAGGACATTGCGCCGACGATTCGACACGCATTTCAGATTGCGCGCTCCGGCCGTCCCGGTCCGGTGCTGGTCGACATCACAAAAGACGCGGAGCAAATCTCGGCGGAATTCGATTTCGAAGCTGCTAAGCCGAAACCCTATCGTCCGCATCCCATGTTGCATGTGGACGACGCAGGCCTGGCGGAAGCGGCGGAG
>CAZVYV010000582.1:0-2265 GCA_964630985.1 uncultured Occallatibacter sp. | reverse complement strand
TTGCGCCAGAAAAGCAGAAGCCGATCACAACTGGCTACGTCCACCAGAATAGAGTCCTCGACAATTTGCTTGTGCGCCAGACCTTTCGCCATCGTGCGGTTGCGAACACCAAGAGGTTCTTTCCATATATAGTGCGAGCCTTGATACCGGAAGCCTTCCTCCGACATTAGTCGGATGATGTCGCCAGGAAAATCAATCAGCCCGGTTCCAGCATTCGCGCCACATCCCATTTTAGCCGTTGCTCCATTGCCGGTGCCGGGCACGTCCATGCAGTGAATCGCCGCGCATCGGCCAGGCTTGGTAAGTCGGAATAAATCTTTGACCACAAAACGATAATGCTCGA
This sequence comes from uncultured Occallatibacter sp., assembly GCA_964630985.1. Lineage (GTDB taxonomy): Bacteria > Acidobacteriota > Terriglobia > Terriglobales > Acidobacteriaceae > Telmatobacter. The sequence goes on along the minus strand of CAZVYV010000582.1, from coordinate 1,922 downwards.
AAAATTCCTGATACGTTTTGCAGTTCGACATGTCACGCTCGTCCGATGAATAATTGTAGAGTCCGCAAAACGGTGGTGAATGGATTGAAAAATCCACGCAACCGTCCGGCAATGATTTGGCCACTTCAATGCAATCTCCGCAATAAATGGCGTATTTGTCTGTGATTTCTTGTTTTATAACCATACGGGTTTTAATAGTTCGGTCGTTGTTCGGTTTTCTTTTTTGATCTTCAGTTCGTTGTTCATCAATTCCACGAGCCGCGCAAACATGACTTCGGCGGCTGCTGATTTACGTTTCAAATTCGACAGCGTTCTTGATTCTCCTTCGCTGACAATTATGTCGGCCATCACCGGCTTAGTCTGGCCAAATCTCCATAATCGACGGACGCATTGATACCACAGCTCAAATGAGTGATTCGGAAAATAAGTAAAGTAATCCGCAAATTGCCAGTTCAATCCAAATCCGGCAATCTCGCCTTTTGTTATTATCCGTTTTACCTGTCCGGTTCTGAAAGCTTCAAACTTTTCCTCTTTCTCGTCATCAGAATCTTTGCCGGCAACCTGAACACAGTTAGGGATTAGTTTCTCAAGCAGGTCTCCCTCGTCATTCAAAAAGCACCAGGCGACAGACTGGCCATCATGTTCCGAATGAAGTTTCGCCGCCATTTCGCAGCGTTCTGTCAATGTTCGCCTGCGCTCTTTTCGTTGCTCGTCCAGAGTTATCGCTGGCATATCAAAAAGAAAATCGGGATTATTTTGTCTGGATTTTACAACGTGTTCTCGCGTTGTGAATTTCGGCAAAATAAATCGGGCGTCATCAAATCCAAGATCGGACGGCTTGCGGCAGGCCCGCGCCCAGGAACAGACCCAGCGCCAGAAGTCGCGCTCTGCATGGCCGCGAAATCTAAACTTTCCACCGAATGGATTTTTGTTAAACCTGCGACCACCTGCGCCGCTGCCACCACCATGAGCGCTGCAATTATCATTGGCTTTAAAAAACCTTCCAAGCATATCCATATATCCTAAGTCTCCGAGGCATTCGGAAGTGGTTCCAAGCTCGATGTAATCATTCGGCGACGGAGTCGCGGTCCACAACTGCCGATACTTCAGCCGGCGCATGAATTCTGTAACATGCTCTTTTGTAACTCCATCAAAGTTTTTCAGGATACTGGACTCATCGCACGAAGCCCCTTCAAAATCAGTCGGATTGAAATAGTGCAACCGCTCGTAATTTGTAAGAATTATTTTCGACTTTGCCGGAAACTTTCCATCGCGTGAAATGCAAACCTCGACACCGAATTTTTCGGCCTCGCATTTCATTTGCAGGCAAACCGCCAGCGGCATGATAATCAAGAATCTTCCATTGGTTTCGATCACCACATTCTGCGCGCAGACTAATTCCATTGGTGACTTGCCAAGTCCGCAGTCAAAGAAGCCTGCGAACCGGCCCTTGCGCAGTCCCCAATCCACAGAATACTTTTGGAAATCGAAAAGGAAATCCGGTATCCAATGCGGCTCGAACCCAAAGTTACCGCTCATTTGTGATTTGCTGTCAATGAATTCGCTGTAGGTCATCGTTCAAAATGGTTGACCGTCTTTGGATTTCGGTGACTTACGTTTCGATTTATTCTTCGGTAAAGTGGCTGTCGAGCCTGCTTGTCCACCAGAAAAAGAAGAAACTGAGGGGGCAGTTTGTTCGACAGCTAATTTTTTTCGCGCGGCCAAAATCTTCTCATCTTCCGTCAATGGTTTTTTACGGAAGCACAGCGCGGCAGTGTGCCAGATCAAGTTTTTACCGCGCATTAGTTTGATCGCGTTCATCCACTCATTGTAGTCAACTACAATTCCGCGAACATATCCAGCATCGGTCTTGAGTAACAGTTCTTGTCCGACTGAAACAAGTTGATCTTCTATTAACATAG
>CAZVYV010000581.1:0-2266 GCA_964630985.1 uncultured Occallatibacter sp. | reverse complement strand
TAGCGCGTGTGGCCGATGGCCAGGTGGCCGGGGAGCTTGGCGAGAACATCGTCCGTGAAGATTTCAGAAACCAGGCCCATGCCCTTGATGTTGGCCAGATGCTGGCCGTCAGCAGTCGCGATGCCGGCCGACTCTTGCCCGCGATGCTGGAGTGCGTAGAGCGCGAGATAGGCTTCGCGCGCGGCGTGCGGATGGCCGTGGATCGCGACGACGCCACATTCTTCGCGGAGTTTGTCAGAAGCAGGGACCAGGGACAAGGGATTAGGGATTAGAAAACCCTGGCTCGCCTCTTCGCGGATTTCGTTCGTGCGATCGGGGACGCCATCGACACCCTGAAACAACAACCGGCTCATGCAGTGACCTCGCCATGGAGATTGGCTTCCAGGGCGGAGGCCCAGAGGATCTTAAGTTCGGCAAGCGGCGCGGAGATGAACGAATCGCCGTCGACGGAGATTTCGAGGCGGCTGCCGCCGGTGGTGCCAATGCGCGCCGAAAGGAAGTTGTGCTCAGTCGCCAACTTTCCAATGACGGAAACGTTGGAGGGGTGTGTCGTGACGAGGATGGTGGAGGCAGGCTCGGCAAAGAGACCGAAGAGCGGATGTGCAAGGAGGGAGGGATCCTGCTCGACGGCGGCGCCAATGCCTTTCGCGAATGCGCCTTGCGCAAGGGCGACGGCGATGCCGCCATCGGAAATGTCACGAGCCGAACTTATGAGCTTTTGCCACGCGAGCTCGGCCAGCAACTTGTGCAAGTCAGCTTCCGCGCCAAGATCGAGCGCGGGCGGAGTGCCCCAAAGGCTGCCGAGAATCACTTTGGCGAACTCAGATGAACCAAAGGCAATCAGATTTGCCGCGACTTCGGCGTCAGATGCGTCGGGTTGCTCGCGATCCCTGGGCTCGCGCTCCAGCGCGGGCAGCGGATACTGGCTGATCGGCGGAGGATTGAGCGGAACCTTGAGTTCCGGGTTTGGCTCTTCGCCGCGGGGAATCGGCCAGAGGAGAACGATGGCGTCCTTCTCGCGCTGAAAGTGCGCGGGGACAGCCTTCGTCACGTCGTCGAGAATGCCAACGATGCCGAGAACCGGCGTGGGATAAATGCCTTCGCCGCGGGTCTCGTTATAGAGAGAAACGTTGCCGCCGGTGATCGGCGTTCCCAGTACCGTGCAGGCTTCAGCGATGCCGTCGATGGCTGCGGAAAGCTGAGCCATGATTTCAGGCTTCTCAGGATTGCCGAAGTTGAGGCAATTGGTGGCGGCCACGGGGGTTGCACCGGTCATCGCTACTTTGCGCGCCGCTTCAGCCACGGCATGCATGGCGCCGAGTTTGGGATCGAGATACGCCCAGCGGCCATTGCCGTCCAACGCCATCGCGAGGCCGATTTCCCCAATTGGGCCATCGGCGCCGTCCGGTTTGCCGGTGCCCTTGATGCGCATCACGCCGGCTTCGCCGCCGGGGCCTTGCGCGGTATTCGTTTGAACCATGCTGTCGTATTGCTCGTGAACCCAGCGCTTGGAGCAGACATTGGAACTGGCCAGTAGTTTCTTCAGGTCGGCGGTGTAGTTGCGATCCTTGTCTAACTCAGCAAGGACTTCATCCGAAGGGTCAAGAGCCACGGGTGGCTTCCACGTGCCGACGGGGCGATGGTAGAGTGGCGCATCGTCGGTGAGCGATTGGTTGGGAATGTCGGCGACGAGCTCGCCGTGGTGACGGATGCGCAGACGCGGCTCAGGCTCTACGGTGCCGACGATGACCGCGTCGAGCCCCCACTTTGCAAAGACGCGCAGAACTTCGTCTTCGCGGCCTTTTTCCGCAACGAGCAGCATGCGCTCCTGGCTTTCGGAGAGCATGATTTCGTAGGCCGACATACCGGTTTCGCGCTGCGGCACGCGGTCGAGCTCGACATCGAGGCCGACGCCGCCGCGCCCGCCCATCTCGCAGGTGGAGCAGGTGAGTCCCGCCGCGCCCATGTCCTGGATGCCGACGATAGCGCCGGTTTTCATGGCTTCGATGCACGCTTCGAGCAGAAGCTTCTCCATGAACGGATCGCCGACTTGGACGTTGGGGCGTTTGGCCTCGGTGCCTGCATGAAATTCTTCGCTGGCCATCGTGGCGCCGTGAATGCCATCGCGGCCGGTTTTAGCGCCGACGTAAATCACGGGATTGCCCGTGCCGCTGGCCTTGGCGTAGAAAATTTCATCTTTGCGGACGAGGCCCAGAGCGAAAGCGTTGACCAGCGGATTGCCGCTGTAGCAAGGCTCGAATTTGGT
>CAZVYV010000580.1:0-2266 GCA_964630985.1 uncultured Occallatibacter sp. | reverse complement strand
TCGACTTCCGCGGCGTGCCAGACCTGCACCGGCCGGGAGTATTCCGGGATCTGCGCGGGATCAGGCATCGACACCAGATCCAAGGCCCACACGAAGAGGAAGAACACCCCGATCATGCTTAGGACCAAGCCAGCGGCACTCGTTTTGATGGTTGACGTGATCATTCCGGTTCCCCCTGGTTATATGCGTTCACCGCATCGGTATAGCTCTGTCCGAAATAAGCGACTTCGCCGCCTATCATCACCCAACACTGCCATCTTTCGGACTCGATGTGAGCTATGAGCTCATCGCGGTTGATCGTGTGCGGTTTCATTTCGGTTCCCCCTTGTACCATTCTCTAGTAGCGCGTAATCGTTCCACGCTTTCATCCTCTAGCTCCTTGTCGAGCCCGAGGCGCACCGCATTGAGCCGCACCTCTAATTCGTCCCGCTCTTGTTCGGCATGGCGCAGAGCCATCACGAGGCCGCGTTCGTCGCCCAGTTTGATACGGCACGCTGGCGTGGCGGCCGGGCTGAAACCGAAATGATCTCGCGCTTCCCCTGGCGTGTGGAAAACTTCCCCGCAGTGGAAGCACATCCATCCGTGCCTTGGGCGGTTGTAAACCCACTCGTCTGCGGCGGGCTGCTCTTCCTGCGGTTTATCGCGCTGGGCTTGCCATTGGGCCAGCGCGAGGTCGGCGTCCTGTTGCGATGTCATGAGAGATGGGTCCGCGCCATGCATTCCATGTTCCATGCCCTATCGAGAGCGTCGCAAACGAATTTCTCCTGCAGCCTTATTACCCTCGCGCGATATTCTGGGGGATGGTTTCCCAGGGTGCGAGCGATATGCAGGTGCTCTTGCGCGGCGATCAGATTGGCGCGAGATCGGGTCAGCATTTTGTCGAGGTAGCTCATCGTCGTTCTCCGTTGGTTGCAGGTTAATCGTCCTCACGCGGATCGTGAGATCGTAAGTAGGCAATTGCGCGGGCTGCATCGCGGGCGCCATCGCAGGGCAGATCGTCGAAGAATTCTAACCGGCAATACGATTTGGCCGCGCGTTCGATCCTGACGTACAGCTCGCTCAACTCGATCATGATGCCAAGCGGCGGGTCGGCTTTTCCCGCCGACCATTTCCCTATCGTATCGATCCTGACATCGTGGAAGCGTGCTGCCTCTTCCGGAGATAGCCCGCATCGGTCGCGCAGCAATGCGTAGAGGGGAGCGGTCATGACCGCAATCTCTTGAGGGTGGCCGCCAGCCAATCGCGATTGCTGATATCGTCAACGTGAGAATTGTTGACTGCATCCTGCACGGTCTTGACAGCCTCGGTGCTGGCGTCCAGATCGAGCCCGAGGCCGCGATCGGTCCAAGCGTTGTAAGCCGCTTCCACGATCGCATCGCGGCGATTTTCATAATCGAGTTTCATTGTTCCATCCTCTTCACGTTGATAGTCGTCGAGGCTCCCACGGTCACGCGCCGCCGCTTGCCGTCTTTCTCAATGGTGACTTCGATCTTGCCGCGCGGAGTTTTCGTCCCCGCGCTGGTCTTGACGACGGTTTCTCCGGAGCTGGTCACGTCCCCCGGCTGGAGGTAGCGGGCGCAGACTTTCATGATGGCACCTTTCTTAATAGATGGTGCGGACCACGCATCCGCGCGCTACTATGTATTTGTTGACGCCCTCATGCGGCGGCCTTTGAGGTCCCATAGCATCTTCCGCCTCCGAAAAAGTTGCAAATGGTCCAGCCAAGTACCAGTCGGGGCCAGTTGGGTAATATGCGGCATATACGTACCATGTCACGTGCTGCGCGTTAGTCATAAAACTCTCCTATCCATAAACTTGTGGTGGCAATCGAGTTGCGGCCTTCGTGGCCGGGAATTAGCCAGACGCAAGCCGTCAAGCTCAGGACTGGATGCGGTGCATTCCCATACAGGAACAAATGCGGAAACCGGAAGTGACCATAGGACATTGCCGCCCGATTTTCGTAAGTTGATGCGCCATCGTAAAGAACTACTGTCATTGTACGTACTCCGTCATTTCAGCGTAATTGCGGAAGCCCATGGAACGGGCGATCTTGTTTTGCTCGCGCCTAGTTGCGATCCAGAGCGCGCGGACCTCGCGTGGCGTCATTTCGGAAATGAGTTTCATGGCTCAGGCCTCCGCGAAGATCATGGTTCACCATGAGGTGCGCCGCCCCATGGGCTGCACACGAGAATGAGAACCACAACGATAATAAAAATAACCATGATCATGTCATGCCTCCAAGCGGTTGTCGTAAACTAGGGCGCGG
>CAZVYV010000579.1:0-2276 GCA_964630985.1 uncultured Occallatibacter sp. | reverse complement strand
CGTAGTGACTTGTCCGGTTACGGTGGTAGTCTTGGCTCTAATATACCTTCATGGATTCACAATGCTATTACTGATTTAACTCCTAATTTCCCATTTGAGGAGCTTGTAGTAAGCAACGCGCCCGTAGTCAATTTCGTAGTGGGGCAGAATACGTATCCTATTAACTTCTTCCTCGCGGAGAATGGGCCTCCTTTCTCCGTAGTAAGAGCGTTCTTTAGGTACTTTGTTACGTCACTTACTACGTCGCAGACGGGAATTACTGGGAGTATACTTAAGAGCAGAGTTACTTCGGTAGTGTATCCTATGAGTGTGATACCGGGGCTTCCGGTGTTCTGGTGCCAGAATAATAACAGTATACTCTTCGGCTTCAACCCGAATCAAGCGTACTGTGTGCAGATGATGTATCAGAGAATACATCCCTTTAACTTGGCAAAGTTGCCGAATGATGTTATATACATGCCTCCTGACTGGAAAGAAGTCCTTGCGTATGCAGCGGCTATTAAGGGATGTGAGTATCTAGGAATGAACGATATTGCAATGGATTACTACAAAAAGCTACACGGTGATCCTAAGAAGCCGGGGAATATTGGCTTACTAATGGAGAAAGCCTCACAACTCCAGCGGAATATTACACAAAACGAAAGACAGATGCAGCCGGTAGTTCATAGCTATCAGTATTAGGAGGTTAAAATGGGTGGGATGGCACTTCCTTTTAGTAACAATGCGCCGCAACCGATACCGGGGGGTTACTCGAATCCTAGCGGGAATAATATGAGTCAGGGACAGGGCGCGGCTATGCCGGGGATCACACCGGGGGCGCTTCCTTCCGCGTATGGGACGAGCGAAATGACACCGGGGGCGGTCACAGGGACGGGTGGGACGAGCGGCAGCAGTTCGTTTCCCGCTAATGGCTCTCTATCCACCACACCGAGCAGTGGCCTTGCGTCCCTAAACAGCGGCTTCGGTAGCGGTATGTCGCCTACTCAACTCAGTTCCTTCATAAAGGGACTCGATGCCACTTATGGCGTAGGTCAAGGCACTCTCATAGCAAACATGCTGACGCAAGGGCTATTCAATCCTCAAGTAGCTCAGGCGCTTATCAATGCGATGCAGCCGAATATAGAGCGAGGCTTAGCGAGTACGGAAGGTGCTTTCGCTGGAGAGGGCGCTCGCTTTTCTAGCTCCGCTCAGATTGGCGTAGGGGATTACGAATCGCAAGCGACTTTAGGGGAGAACCAAGTCCTAGCTAATCTCTTTACCCAAGATCAACAGATGCAGCTTAATCTTCTGGAACAAACGAACCCGGCGGTTCAACAGACTATTGCGAATGAGAATAGTGGCGGGTGGCTTAATGATTTGCTTGGAGGACTGGAAATAGCTGGTGGTGTAGCACTTACTGCACTTACAGGTGGTCTTGGTGCTATAGGAGGAGCAGGACTTATTACTGGTGGAGCTAATACTATCCTCGCTGGAAATCACGATCCTACTGCTAATACTTCCGGCATGTCTGGACAACTAGCGCAGATACAACAAGCACTTGCTGCACAGAGTAATCAACAAGTATCCTCTGTTCCTACTTCAAGTCAGGGAACACAGCAAGTGAATGGAATAAATCTTGGTAACTTGGAAGAAATAAACGCAAGTGCTTCCGCTGGGGCGGACCTTGGAGTAAATGCGCCGTCTTCTACGGATGGTTCTAGTGAGTTAGATCAGCTTTTACAGCAATTAGGAATTAGTGGTGGTTTGTTGGGAAGTTCGTTTCCGTCGGGGGTGAGTTAATGCCGCTTAATATGGATACAAGCTCTGGAGCTGTTGGGGATTTTCTCACACAAGCAGCGGGTTCTGCTTTGCCGCAGAGTGGAGCTACTGGGGGACCGGCTAGTCAGATCAATCCAGAGCTTCTTAAGCTCATTGGCTCTCTTGGGCAAGGTGGTTTCGCGGGACCAATGACTACAGCGCAGACTGCTATGCCACAGGCGAAGCCTCCTATTCAAGTAAATCCAGCTAACCCACAAGTAGGCGGGGCGGATCGTAGCTTCGCTACTAAGGGCGAAGCCCAGCGCGCAAAGCAACAAGCCACGCTTAATAACTTGGCTAACTTAGCAAAGATGGGGGAGGACTACGAGTATCAGAAGAAGAAACGTGAGATGGAGACTATTGTTACTAAGTTTCAGGGTGCCAATGAGGGAATGCAACAGGCACAAACTATGCTTAAACAAGACCCTAATAACGCAGATGCAAAGGAACAACTGAAACATAATCAGGGAATCCTTGAC
>CAZVYV010000578.1:0-2282 GCA_964630985.1 uncultured Occallatibacter sp. | reverse complement strand
CCGACATGATCGACGCCCTCACGCTGCACATGAACCGCGTGCGCCAGGCCGCCATCACCAAGGAGATCATCGAAATCGTTTCGGGAGCCGCCGCTTTGTAACGCCGGTCTCCAGACCGGCTGTCGTGCGGGACTCCAGTCCCGCACACAACATAGCCGGGAGTTTTGAAAGGGCACGACTGGTAGGTCAGGGATTTATCCCCGACTGCGGCCAAGGCGAAAGGGAATTGGGCTTTAGCCCCTGAGAGAATGCGATTTGAACAAGTAGCAAGGACCTGCAATGAAAGTCCGTAACGTTCTGCAGATCGAGGTTTGGAGCAAGAAAACAACGCAGAATATCCTTCTCGGGTTTGGAATCGTTATTTGTTCTCTGCTTGTTACTTTGATGGGTTGGTACGAGATTGACTCACATTGGCTGACGAAGGGCGAACGTGATGCAGCCAAATTGACTCTTCAACGCACCGACGAGCTGCAGACCGTAGTTGCGCTCGATCAGGAGTATAAGTTCCAGGATGATCGAGCGAATGCAGCACTTAAGACTGCCGCAGCAGTGGGGAGAACGGACAAAGATGGTTCCATTCAGATGAAGCTGTCGACTTGTCTCGCTGGCGTGGAGACTGCGCACTTCGAGATACTTGAGCAACGACTGATTCTTGAAGGGAAGCTGCATCCGATGGGAAATGAATCGAACGGGGACCGAAGCGCACTTTTCCTGATTGAAATCGGGAAAAGGAGTTGCTCAGAGTTGCACAAAGAATTGGATTAGCAAAGGTCAGACTTTAAGAAGGCAAAGAACAATGGCAGAAAACATCGGTAAAGTCATCCAGGTCTCCGGCCCCGCCGTAGACGTTCAATTCGAAGAAGCCACCATGCCGCCCATCTATCAGGCGCTGCGCGTCGTCAGCGACGGCTTCACGGTCCCCACGCCCATCAACGTCATCCTCGAAGTGCAGCAGCACCTCGGCGAGGGCCGCGTCCGCACCGTGGCCATGGAAGCCACCGACGGCATGGTCCGCGGCATGAAGGCCATCGACCTCGGCGGCCCCATCCGCATGCCCGTGGGCAAGGAGACGCTGGGCCGCGTGCTCAACGTCATCGGCGAGCCGGTCGACAACCTCGGCCCCATCGGCGAAAAGACGCGCATGCCCATCCATCGCCCCGCGCCGCTCTTCGACGAGCAGTCCACGTCTGAGGAGATGTTCGAGACCGGCATCAAAGTCATCGATCTTATCCAGCCCTTTTTGAAGGGCGGCAAAATCGGCCTCTTCGGTGGCGCTGGCGTCGGCAAAACCGTCGTCATCATGGAACTCATCAACAACGTCGCCAAGAACCACGGCGGCTTCTCCGTCTTCGGCGGCGTCGGCGAGCGCACCCGCGAGGGCAACGACCTCTGGCTCGAAATGACCGAGTCCGGCGTCATCAAGCCCGGCGACTGGGCCAACTCCAAGTGCGCCCTGGTCTACGGCCAGATGACCGAGCCGCCCGGAGCACGCCTGCGCGTTGCACTCAGTGCGCTCACCGTCGCCGAGTACTTCCGCGACGTCGAAGGCGCCGACACGCTTCTGTTCATCGACAACATCTTCCGCTTCACGCAGGCCGGCTCTGAGGTCTCCACGCTGTTGGGCCGCATGCCGTCCGCCGTTGGCTACCAGCCTAACCTCGCCACGGAAATGGGCGAGCTCCAGGAGCGCATCACCTCCACCAGCAAAGGCTCGGTCACCAGCGTCCAGGCCGTCTACGTTCCCGCCGACGATCTCACCGATCCCGCTCCGGCCACAACCTTCGCTCACCTCGACGCCACCACCGTGCTCAGCCGCCCGCTTTCCGAGCTCGGCATCTATCCCGCCGTCGATCCGCTGGCTTCCACTTCGCGCATCCTCACCGCGCGCGTTGTCGGCGACGAACACTACGACGTGGCGCAGGGCGTCAAGCGCATCCTCCAGCGCTACAAGGATCTCCAGGACATCATCGCCATTCTTGGCATCGACGAACTCTCTGAAGACGACAAGCTCACCGTGGCCCGCGCGCGCAAGGTGCAAAAATTCCTTTCGCAGCCCTTCCACGTGGCCGAGCAGTTCACGGGCATTCCCGGCGCTTATGTCAAAATCGCCGATACGGTCCGCGCCTTCAAGGAGATCATCGAAGGCAAGCACGACGACGTTCCAGAGCAGGCGTTCTACATGAAGGGCGGCATCGAAGAAGTCCTCGAAACCGCCGAGAAACTGAAGGCAACGGTGTAAATCAAGTTCACGGTTCGTAGTTCGCAGTTCACAGCGAATCGAG
>CAZVYV010000577.1:0-2284 GCA_964630985.1 uncultured Occallatibacter sp. | reverse complement strand
AGTACGTGGTTAGTCAGGGCTACGGTGCCACGGACAAGCTGTCGGTCGCCGGGGACGTGGCCACCGGCACCATCGTGTTCACCGGCTCCCCGCCCCTGCAGATCCCTGCCGGGGCCGCCGCCGGGGATGTGCTCACCTCCGACGGTGACGGGAACGCCTCCTGGGCCGCCGCGGGGGCCGCCGCGGTCACCATGACCACCATCCCCGCAGCGGCCGGGACGGTGAACCTCGACCCCACCATCACCGGTGTGTACAGCGTCACCCAGACCGGTGACTGCGTGTTCACGTTCAGCACCGCGACCTACCTGACCGCCGGGTTCGCGTGCTCGTTCACCTTGTACCTGTACCAGGACGCGACCGGCGGCCACGCCAGCACCTGGCCGGGCAGTGTCACCTGGATCGGCGGGACCGTCCCCACCCTGGCCACGTCGACGGGGGCGCTGAATCTGCTGCTGTTCGAGACGGTGAACGGCGGGACCACCTGGTACGGGTCGCTGGTCACCGAGGCGCCCGCGCTGCCGGTGACGGTCGCGAACGGGGGGACCGGGGCCACCAGTGCCGCGGCGGCCCTGTCCGCGCTCGGTGCTGCGGGTGTCGCCGGGGACCTCGGGGGAACCTCCGCGTCCCCGCAAGTCACCGGCACACACCTGGCTTCCGCGTTGCCGGTCGCTCAGGGTGGCACAGCGGCCACCAGTGCGGGTGCGGCGCTCACGTCCCTGGGGGCGGCTCCCGCCGCCGGGGTGGCCGGGGTCTTCTCCGTCGGCGGCAAACTCACCCTCGGCGGCGGCACCACCACCGCCTCGTCGGCGCCGGTGCTGACACCCACGTTCGCGCAGGGGGTGGCGTCGCAGCTCAGCGACACCAGCCGCGACTACACGACATACCTCCAGTTCGGGGCGGCCGGTACCGCGATGTCGGTGGCGATCGGGCCGACCAGCACCCCCGCCAACACGATCATCAACAGCGCCGCCGTCGTCGCTGGTGAGTGTGTCAACTTCCGGCTGCCCGCCGGCTGGTACGCAAAGATCTCGTTTACCACCACGACGCTGGTCAGCCAGAAAGCCATCGGCTGTTGACAGCGCTGCTGCGCGGCGGGTGGCAGCCGGTCGCCGGCACCCCCCAGGTTCCCCTCTACCCCACCGCCGCGAGCACCGGCCCGGCTGCGGGCGGCTACTCGGGCCTGACCCCGGTCACGATCGCCACCGAAACCAGTGTCAAAAACACCCCCTACCCATCCTGGGTGACCGCCGGGACACCGATGACGGTCACCGGGGTCGCGTTCACCGCCGCAGCGAGCATCGACGTCTACGTGAATGCGGTGACGTTCACCGGCTGTGATTTCAGTTCCACCGCGGCGGCGGGCAGCGGCGGGCCGCTCGGCATCAACCTGCGCGGCACCGGCCCCTATGTGTTCGACTACTGCTCGCTGCACGGCTCTGATGGGACGTCGGCGACGAGGCTGATGGTCGCCATCAACATGATCACCGACTGCGCGCTGACCGTCCAGAACTGCAACATCTACTACTGCAAGCAGGCCGTCAACATCTTCAGCGGCACCGTCGCCGGGGTCACCGTCACCAGCAACTATCTGCACGACATTGTGCTGTACACGGGTGACCACTCCGAGCACATTTACGCCGGGTCGACGAGCGCCGGGGGCAGCAACATCACCGTCAGCGGGAACACGCTCCTCAACCCGCTGAACCAGACCGCCTGCGTCTACCTGAACAACGTCAACCCGTTCACCAACTGCACGGTCAGCGGGAACCTGATGGCCGGCGGCGGGTACTGCATCTACGCCGGGAACGCGAGCTCAACCGGGATCGTCGTGACGAACAACGCGGTCAGCACCATGTACTACCCGGGAGGCGGGTACTACGACCCGCTGTACCCCACATCGCCACCCGTGTGGGGCTCAAGCGGGAACGTATGGAGTGGCAACACCTGGTACGACGGGGCGCTTGCCGGGCAGGCGATCCCCGGCACCCTCTGATCCGGGGACGCCTATGGCCAGCGACGGGGACCAGCCACACCACCGGCCGAACGGCGGGGTACGCGCCAGGCTGCTCCAGGAGGAACTCGACCGGCGCTTCGCCACCGAGAAGAACGCCCGCGCCGACCTGAAGAACCTGCTCGACGAACGGGTGAGAAACACAGACGAACGGTTCGCTGACATTCGCCGTGAGCTTGACCAGCGGTTCGACTCGACCATCCATATGCGGGTCGCGTTGCAGGAGGAAATGGACCGCAGATTCACTGACCTGTCCTCCCAACTGGACCGCCG
>CAZVYV010000576.1:0-2292 GCA_964630985.1 uncultured Occallatibacter sp. | reverse complement strand
CCGACGATCACCGGCTCCCAGGCGCCGCCGATGTTGAATTTATAAATTCCGGAGTAGCCGTTGGGGATCGTCCCGATCAGCACCGGCGACCCGGTGGAGAGGCCGGAATAGACCTGCCACGAGTAGGCGGTCCCGCTCTCGTTCATAAATGTCTGGGTGTAGCCAATCGGGACATTCGTCGTGTCCAGATAGACATTTCTGGTCGCGGTGGTGGCCGCCGCGAGGCGCAGGCTCGGCGGGTCGGTCGGTAGAGTTCCGCCGGCGTGGACCGTGAAATTGGCGTCGGTCCCGTAGTATCCGCTGTTTCCATTCAAGTCCGTTTTGACGACGCCCGATGTCGAAGTGTCGTAAAACGTCTGCGCTCCCGCCAAGAAGCCGACGATTTGGTTACGATAGATGTTCAGCGTCACGGAACTGGAGATTTGCGTTCGGATCGCCAACGCCGACGTATTGGAAGTTGAAAGGTGGTTGTCGGCGATCAGGCTCGGCCGAACCGCGGTTATCGCGGCTGTCGTAAGCTGAACGCCGTATGTCGCCGTTTGTAGCGACGCGGTGTTGTCCGTGATCGTCACGCCATCGGTTTCGAAAACCTGAATCGCGGAGGAACTAAAAGTCGTGCCGCCGACGATTTGGTTTCCGGAAATTTTCAAGCTGTCGCCATAGGCCACGCCGCCCACGGACGCCGCCGCCTCCGCGTCGATACCGATGTCGAGCGGATTGACGATCAAATTTCCGAGAATGTCGATGTTGCTATAAAGCCCGTATAGGCCGATGCCGACAGATGAGTTGTAGCCATAGGCAATTGACTTCGTTAAATTTCGTATATTATTGTTAGCGATAGTAATATTGCTATTCGGGTTTTGATTGGTGTAAGCATTCAAGACAATCGCGATATTGTCATCCCCGTCAACATCGTTTCCGACTACCGCGATGTTGTTCGCGCCGCCCGCGAGATAGATCGAGTGACGGCGGATAGTCGTGAAGGTGTTGTTCGCGACGACGGAATCTTGGGCCGGGGACAAATTGGCCCCGTAGCCTTCCGACAGGCCCGGCGTCCCGACCATGTTCGTGAAGGTGTTACCCTTTATGATCCAGCCGGCGGGAATGGGCTGGCCTGTGTCGCCGCCGGTGAATATCCCCAACGTCATGTTGGAGAAGTGGCAATTGGTGATCTTGACGCGGTTCGCCGGCGTGGTGCCTGAAACCGTCGTGCCTCCGCTCTCGATCGCGCTTTGGTAAAGCGGCGTTCCGCTGCCGACCGTGCCGGAACCGATAAAAGTGATGTCTTCGAACTGCGTGTCATCCGCCGCGATGAACGCCCCGCGCAACGCGGCGGTGGTTGTCCACTGAATAACCCCACCTTTGTAAATGACCCCAGCCTTGGCGTAGGTTTTTGCCGAGATGAGATCGTTTCCGAGATAGACGGTCTGCCCGGCCTGGGCTGCGTTGCTTGTGGCCTGGATCGCGGCGGTGTCGTCTGTCACCCCGTTGCTCGCGGCGCCGAAATCCCGAACGTCGAGGACGATGGGCGACGCCAGCCAGCAGCCACCGCCGGTGGCCGTGATCGGAACTTGCGAACCCACGTCGCCAGCGCCGCCATTGAGCGTGCATGGCGAGGTTGACGCGAGGAAGTAGACGGACGGGCTGTCGCCATTGGTGGTGACGCCGGTTCGGATGACCGATCCCGTCGATGCCGGCAGCGCCGACATCGCGGCGTTGGTCGGCGCGGTCACTAACGGGAGAGTCAGCACGCTCAAAGATTGCGTCATGTCGATCAGGACGCCGTTGAGCACCGTTCCGGTGATCGCCTGGCGCCCGTTCGCATAGATCTCGGCGTTGATCTCGGCCTCGAGCTGGCCGATCGTCAGAACGGTTGCGTTAGCGGCGTTTTGGCACCACAACGCGCACATGGCCGCGAGCAGCAAGCGCTTCATCTATATGTCTCCTTGCCCGAAGCTATCGCACCCGCCGACAACTGATGAAGCCGTAAGCCGCATTGGTCGAGGAGCTAAAAGTGGCCTGCGCGCATAGATAAACCGTCGTTGTCACCGTCACATTCACGCGGAACCTCGAGAGCCCCAGGATCGGCCCGTTCACTTGGCCGGGGTTTTGCGACGCGCAAGTAAACGCGGCCAGCCCCCCGGCATTAGGGAACGTGGGGAGCGTCGCGCTGGTCGTGCTGATCCACCCGTAAAGCTGTGTGATGTTGGTGGACGAATTTAGGAGGAAGGCGACGTTGCCTTCGCAATCCCAATCGCCAGGCGTGAGCGAAACGGATGTGATGTTGACCGG
>CAZVYV010000575.1:0-2296 GCA_964630985.1 uncultured Occallatibacter sp. | reverse complement strand
AAGGCCGACGCCAAGGAGATTTACCGGCGCCCTTTAATCGCAACGATCTGTAACCTGCTGGCGGATACGTTGCGCAAGACAAGCTTGATTGACCAAGCGGCGGGGGAAAAACTCTGCTGGGGGTTCATGTCGTCGCTTTTGGCCGCGGGCATGGCGTCGGTAGCGGAGCTGTCAAACGAGTGGGAGAAAAAGGCGCAGCAACTTCAGCATTCGCCGCGTTGCCGGGAACCCGCGCTTAATGTCAAAGAAGCGATACCGCTTCTGCAGCCCTCAGAAGCGGCGTGGGCTGAGTTGGCCGCTGATATGATGGCGAGTGGGCAAGATGCGGTAAAGGCCATCCACAACGCCCGTATGGCTCAGAATGAGGCTCCAAAGGGGGAACCCACAGGCACGGAAGCGCAAGAGATCATCCGGTCGATCAACATGCTGGACTGGGACCGGGCGGACCCCACTGATTCACAGTCTGACGCGCAGGACAAAGCTTTCTCGAATTTTGCTTTTTTCCTGGGGGCGTGCCTGGACGTGTGGCCTTTATTCGACACGTTTACAGATCGTGTGACTTTTATGCGGCTGCGGGGGCTTTCAGTCGTTTCGGATACGGAGCTGAAGCAGTGGTCGGGCAACCCCGAGGCCGCTGTTGCCGGGTTGTACGCCAAGGCGACTGACCGGCGCATGTCGTGGGGGTCGGTGAACTACACGCCGGCCATCAAGGATATCGAGATATGGCTGCGCCTTATCGCCGAGCAGCGCGTGTTCAATAGCATGAGCAGGAAACTCCGCGCGTGGGCGCCATGGGACGGGCGCCGGCGAATTGACGATTGGCTGGCGCGCTACACCGGTCACCGGCGCGAAGATGCTGATTATGAGTATGTGTGCCTTTTGGGCGCGTATTGGCTGAGTGGGTTTGCGGCGCGAGCGGAATCACCGGGCACAAAATTTGACTTGACACTTGTGCTGGCTGGTTTGGGCGGTTCGGCCAAGACAGGGCTTCTTCGCACTATTGCCAATGTGGTCGCCAAAGATGTTAGCGACGACGCCTTTGTGGAAAGCGGCCACCTGAAATTTGATGGCGCGTCAAACCACAACCACGTCGCTATGGCCACTGTTGGCAAACTAATCGTGGAGATGGCCGAGGCGCGTGACCTTAAAGGGCACAACGCCGAGAGTCTCAAGGCGGTCCTCACGCCGCTGGCGGACGAGGGGCGCGGCATTAACGGCAAGGGCAGCTACCGCAAGCCCAGACAGTTTGTGACCGCTATGACGGTAAACGGAATCGTGCCGGGCGTCGCCAGCGGCGGGGCGGTCGCCAAGGAGCTGGCGGAGCTTCAGAAAGCTGACCCAGCCGCATGTGACGCCCGCGTGCGGGAGTACATGGCGGTGACGGATTTCAGCTTTCTGCAAGACCCTACCGGGAACCGCCGCTTGGCTGTGGTCAAGACGCTGGCTTATGCGGCAGACTTGCAGGCGCTTGCTAAAGAGCTTCCACAATTGATTTCGGAGGCCAAGGAGAGGGCTCCAGAGTTCGGGCTGGTGGATATGGGCGCACATTTGGAAATGGTCATGCCGCTTAACCTGAGGGCCATGATAGGCGGGCGGGAAAGTTCGTTTGTGGCGGCTGGAGACATGGTGCAGCGGCTTCAGGATGAATTGGCTCAGTTTGCCCCCGATGAATATGGCTTGATCGTCGTCCTGAAGGACATGCGGGAATGGATGCAACTCAGGACCCGGACTGAGCGGGACGCGCTTCAGACAGCCTTCGAGCGGCTGGGGTTCCAGCACCACCACGGGACGGGGCACGCCATATGGTACGTACGAGGACCGTTGGCCGACGCCAAGCACGCCATCGCCACGCGGAAGGACGGGCGGGTGACGGGGTTTGGTTTAGGAGGCTCCTGGGGTAGCGGCAAGACGGGACGACCGCCCGTTGATGCGGGCATTTTTACCCCGTGAACAGATAAGTTAGAAATATCATAGCGTTAGACTTAAATACCGGACGCCCCAAACGTCCGGTATTTTCATGTGAGGTAATGAGGTAACGAGATAGGTAACCTAAAAAATCGTCGTTACCTAGCTAACCCATTGTGTTTATTGTTATTATTTAAATAAGTTAATAAGGTAATAATATATAACACTCTGCTATGTGTGCGCCCGCACACGCACATGCACACGCACATGCACACGCACACACGCACACGCACACGCACACGGGCCGACCGCCCCCTACGCATTACCCTATTATTTTTCTTTTGTGAGCCTAGAAGAATAAGGGCAAACTCAAGGTAATGACTTTTCGGGT
>CAZVYV010000574.1:0-2297 GCA_964630985.1 uncultured Occallatibacter sp. | reverse complement strand
CAAGAATTATCTGCGCTCGATTTACGACAAGACCGGCGTAGGCGATCGACTGGAGCTGGCGCTGTTCACGATTCATCATCGGGTGCTGGCCAAGGCCGCGGCCGAAGTGGGAAGCAAACTGGAAGCCGAGACCCAGGCCGCAAACCAGGCTGCGAGTCAATCCGCTTCCGGCGCTGTCGCGTAATACGCCGGCCGCGAAGCAAATCCAATTAACAAATCAAATAAGAGCTCTGGCGAGCAGTGGCGTCGTCAGCAATGCTTTCGCGCGTCATGTGGCGCGAATCAGGCTGAAGGCCAGAATCACGAGGACGATCAGGCTGACGACCGTGTAAAGGCGGTCGCGCTCGAGAGCGAAGCCGACGACGGCCATTCCGACACGCGCGACGGGCGTGGCAATGAGGAGCAGTAGGCCGAATTGAATCAGACCCAGGCTTTGCAGGTGCGCCGCGGAGAGGACGATTCCGGAAAGCGAATTGAGAGCAGGGCTTCCGGAAGCGAAGCTGCGGTAGTCAACATGACCAGACGGGCTCTGGATGAGATAAAGAATGCCACCCGCAAATACGGTTGCGGCGGCGAGGAGAACGCCGATTTGCAAGAGGCGGCCAATCATGGTCTCAAGGCGGCGATCATTCATGCGAGGGGGCATTCGAGCTGGCATTCGAGAGGGCATGTGGGCTACACCTTCCCAGTAAGGCCGCTGACGATCATCTCGATGGCGAGAGCCAGAATCACGACGGCAAAGACGGCCCGCAGCGTACGCACGCGAGCGTGTATGAGAACTTTGGCGCCGAGCAATGCGCCGGAGAGAACGCCGAGCATGACGGGCATGGCCACACGGGGGTCGATGAATCCGCGGCTGAGGTAGATGCCGGCACTTGCGGCGGCGGTCACGCCAATCATGAAATTGCTGGTGGTTGTGGAAACTTTGAAAGGGACGCGCATGACGCGATCCATGGCGATGACCTTGACAGCACCGGAGCCGATGCCGAGAAGGCCGGAAAGGGTGCCGGCGCCGAACATGAGGCCAAAGCCCGCAGGTACGTTGCGCACACCGTATTTCTGCGGCTTGCCGTCGACGGGATAGGAGCTACCAAGCCGCAAGCGGCCAGCAAGGGAGTCAGATTCGAACTGGCGATCACCCTCCGACGCTCCTTTGAAGGAGTGGTACGCAGCCTGGATAAGAACCATGCCAAAGATGATGGCGAGGGCGTGGGTGCCGATGTGGCCGGCGAGAATCGCGCCGAGAATCGCGCCCACCGTGGTGGCGATCTCAAGAAACATGCCAATGCGGATGTTGGAAAAGCCCTCGCGAACGTAAGCTGCGGCCGCGCCGGAAGAGGTGGCGATTACGGAGACCAGCGAGGCGCCGATGGCGTACTTCATGTTGACGCCGAGCGCCAGGGTGAGCGCAGGGACAACAACCACGCCTCCGCCGAGACCGGTGAGCGCGCCAAGGAAGCCCGCAAGGAAGGAGAGACCCCAGACCACTGCTGTGAATTCCCACGCCGTCATCGGGTCTCCGGTGCAAATGAATTGGCGCGGACGCCGGTTGTTGCGACGTTCAGTGGAAGCTAGAGCTTTTCAGCGACGCTCTTGGCCTGGGTGAAGAGATAGAGGTAATCGGGTCCGCCGGCCTTGGAGTCGGTACCGCTCATATTGAAGCCGCCGAAGGGATGCGCACCGACCATTGCGCCGGTGCACTTGCGGTTGACGTAAAGATTGCCTACGTGGAAGGCACTTCGTGCGACAGCCTTTTTTGCGGGATCGCTTGTGTAAACCGAGCCGGTGAGGCCGTATTCCGTATTGTTGGCCACGCGCAAGCCTTCTTCGAAGCTGGTGACCTTGATGACGGCCAGCACCGGGCCGAAGATTTCTTCCTGTGCAAGCACTGCGTCGGGCTGAATATCGGAAAAAACGGTCGGCTCAAGGAAGAAGCCCCCGTCAGCCGTGGCCGGGGCGTTCCCGCCCGCGACCAGCCTGCCTTCATTCTTGCCGATCTGGATGAATTTCAACATGGAGTCCAGCGCAGCCTGATTGATAACCGGACCCATGTTGGGATTTGCGACGGGATCGCCCAGGGTGAGCGTGGCAACGCGCTCGCGCACGCGCTCGACGAAGGCATCGTAGAGGGGAGCTTCAACGATGGCACGAGAACAGGCGGAACACTTTTGGCCGCTAAAGCCGAAGGCCGAAGCGACCACCCCATCGACAGCAGCGTCGAAATCGGCATCGGCGCTGACGAGGATCGAGTCCTTGCCGCCCATCTCGAGGATTGTGCGCTTGATCCAGATCTGACC
>CAZVYV010000573.1:0-2300 GCA_964630985.1 uncultured Occallatibacter sp. | reverse complement strand
TACGCATTCGCCTGCGTTGCGCCGATCTGCCCAGCTTCTGAAATCTGCCCTTGCTGCAGCGCCAGATCGCGCGCGCCGCCCCGCGGCATCGTCGTTGAAATGTTCTGCTCGGCCTGCTGGTAGTTTTTGGCAATCTGCTCCGTGGCCGGAGCCGTAGCCGTCTGAATGGATTGTGGGTTGCCTGTCGAGAGTTGGGTGTAGAACTGCTCCGCAGACTGCAGGCCGGGATAGGTCAGATTATAAAGCTGGTCAGACTTTTGCTGCTGGTCCTGCGAAATCGCGAGGTCGCCAGCGGTGATCTGCGACTGCGTAGCCTGCTCTTGGCTCGATGCGCCTTTTCCACCCACACCGCTACCCTCAAACTAGGGTTAGCGTAGCAGCCTCGGCCGGGGGAGCCGTCGTTACTTTCCAAGCATCATAATGGGGCTTGAATGCCTCCGGAGTCAACGTGATTAAGCGGGCAGGTTTACCATCGAAGAACTTGGGCAGAACACAAAGCGACTGGAATCCGAACCGCTTCGAATAATTGAACGCCAGCGGGTTCAGCGTCGTACCGTAAAGCTGGTCGACCTTAAAGACGTCAAACCAGTATTTCAAATAGAACATGCTCAGGTCGACATGCTCACGGCGCCCGTGAATCTCTTTGAAAAAGCCGAACGCGAAGCTGGCTTTCCTCTTACCCTCTTCCGCGTCCGCGTCTATTTCCGTGAGATACGCCCACCCAACCGGATGCGGCTTTTTGATCGTCTTGACGCAGCCAATCACGAATCCGAACCGGATATTCGCCATGTACGTGATGAAGCGGTTCAGGTGGTTTAACTTCGAGCCAGGGAAGGAAACATCCAAGAGCCCTTCCGATCTCAGTCGCACGTACATCCGGCCAAGGAACTCTTCCGGAAAGAGCCACGTGTGCTTTTCGTCGTACGGAAGGATTACGGCTCTGTGGTTTTGGTACGGCCAAGATTTTATATTTTCTAAGCCAGCGTTGATCTCAGCGTCAGTGGCCACGGGTTGCACTCCAGATTGCGCCTTCACTGTTATCGGCAATGCCTTCCAATTCAATCAGTCGAGCGAGCCGTTTGTGGTGGTGTCGACGAAGTAGTATCGGCACTCCGATGTGCACCCCTGCCATCACACTGAAATACGGCACCAAGGATTCAGTGCTGCCAACGAATGGCCGAACTACCGGGTTGTGCTCATAGCCCCCAGGTCGATGCAAATTGAAATTCGTGTAATAGGCGTCCGAACCAGACGCCACTAACTGCAAGACGATGAGCAAGAGTTGTGTTTTCATGAATCGCTTGCAATATATCACAATACCCAGAGCCGCATCCACAAGTCTTCCTTGGATGCCTGTTTGATGACGTGATGAATGTTATCCCCGGAGTTTGTCTTGTAGCGACCGGCTAGATGTTGGCGGTGCTCATCGGTCAGCGGAGCCGTAGCTTCGAAGATTGGATGCGGGAGAGGCACCACGCCGTCTTTCTGGGACCACCGGAATTCATGCGCGTCGTCTTTCCAGTCGATGCAGACTAGAAGTTTCCCGTCGCCCAGATCGAGTGAGTGCCAAGCAAACGGTATGTCGCTCATGTGCTCCGGCGTTGCCACGTAGAACAGTTTCATAGCGTTCGCAGAGGCGCTCCTCCCGTACTGCCGTTGATCGTAGCCGTGGCAGGATTAGTGTTTCCTTGAGTCAGCGCAATTCTTCCATCGGCGTACTGCTGCTGCGCGGCTGGCGTGCTCGCACTCGCAAACGCTATCGGCGGAGCACCACTACCGGTTCCGGCAATCGCAACGAAAGTCAGCACTCCTAATTTTGTATCGAAGTACGGATAAAATGTGTACAGCGCGTTGCTCAGGCCGGTCACCGTGAGCGTTCCGTTTTGGATCGCCTTATACGAGAGATCGGCCAACTGGACCACTACTCCAACCCAAGTCCAAGTAATGGACGATCCGATCACCGTGGTGAACGTCAAACTTCCAGTCACGTTCGACGGCGGAATGCTCCCCTGCGTATTCAAGTCCGAAGAAACCGTGTGCTGCTGCGTCCCATCATTCAGCCGCCGTGTCGTCTGCAACATCCTGTTGCCCACGGCTTCCATGGCGGCCTGCTGCACCGCTGTCGAGTACATCGGGTCAGCCGAGGTCGTCGACAGCGCATCGTCATCTGCTTGCGCTGCACCAAGGTTCATGATGCGATTGCCCGCGAGAGAAAGATTGCCGTAAACGGTCGCTGTTCCAAAAAACCCGGCCTGCACGTTCGCCTGTTGGTAAAGCTCTTTAAACCGCGCATTCAGTTC
>CAZVYV010000572.1:0-2301 GCA_964630985.1 uncultured Occallatibacter sp. | reverse complement strand
CAAAAGAAGGCTCCGCCCAGGGCCATTCGCTTTCAGGGCGCGGCGCAATATTCGCAGGATGAGCTGCTCGCGGCCGCCGGCATCAAGCCGGGCGCGCGCCTGACCGCCGCCGACATAAAGGCACACGCCAGGCAGCTCAACGATACGGGCTTCTTTGCGGTGGTCAAGTTCGGCAACGACAGCAAGGGGCTGCTCTTCACGTTGACTCCCGCCAGCCAGCTCTACCCCATGCATCTCGACAATCTGCCGCTCAAGCCGGGCAAAGACCTCGATGACAAAATCCATGCGAGCTTCCCGCTCTATCACGGACTTTTGCCCGCCAGCGGCTCTACAGACGACGGAATCTGCCGGATGCTTGATGGAATGCTGGCAGATGAAAGCGTCAAGGCGACGGTAAAAGCAAGTCTCACCAGCGAACTCGGCCCCAAGAAGATTACGGCGATGAACTTCACAATCGCGTCGCCGCCGGTGCGCATCGGCACCATCCAGCTGGCCGGCGTTTCGCCCGCCATGCAGGCCAAAGTGAATACTCTCGTCGAGGGCCAGACCGGAAACGAGTTCGACACGGAGAACACCGCAATCGGGCTCGAGCGTGTTTTTGAGGATCTCTACCAGGACCAGGGTTACGCGGCCGTCAAAGTCGACGTGATCCAGATCAACCCTCCTGTCATCTCGGGCCAGGGCTCAGATAGTGCCATCGAGATTCGTTTTTCGGTTGCGGTTACGGAAGGTGGGGTCTACAAGCTCGGCACAATTAATTACCCGTCAAGCGCGCTGGCCTCGCGCGCGGAGGTCGGGAAGTTTCTGGCGAAGTATCAGGCCGGTTCGGGCAGGCCGCTCGATCAGTTTCTCCTGGCCGTCAACGACGCCTATCATGCCCGCGGCTATCTCGATTGCTCCGTCGTCTCGCACGCTTTGTTCAACGAGGCCACACACATTGTGAATTACAGCGTCGAGATCGATCCCGGACCGCTTTATAAGATGGGCGCGGTTCAATTCGATGGCGCGCCCGATGCGATGGCCATCAAACTCAAAAATGCCTGGAAACTCGCGCCCGGCACAACTTTTGACGAGAGTTATGTTTCAGGATTCGCGGCCCAGGCGCAAAAGAAAGATAAAGTGCTCGCGAAATGGATGCAAACCGTCCTCGTGACATTCAATGAGAAGCCCGACCCGGACACGCATCAGGTCAACTGCATCTTCCATTTCGCCAAGGCCGCGCAGAGCGGGCGGTGACGGTCCAGCGGTCAGCACAGGGTGATGCTGCAAGCATCGCCGTTCCACGAATGGCGCCGCAGGCGCGACTGCCTTGATGGCAAATTACTCCCACTCGATTGTGCCGGGCGGCTTCGATGTCACGTCGTACACCACGCGGTTGATGCCGCGCACTTCGTTCACGATCCGATTCGACATGCGCTTCAGAAGCTCGTAGGGCAGCGGCGTCCAATCGGCAGTCATGCCGTCTTCAGAATGTACGGCGCGAATGGCGCATGTGTAGGCGTACGTGCGCTGGTCGCCCATGACGCCCACGCTCATCACCGGCAGCAGCACGGCGAAGCTCTGCCAGATTTTGTTGTAGAGCCCCGCGGCCTTGATCTCGGCGACCACAACCTCGTCCGCCTCTTGCAGCAGGGCCACGCGTTCCGGCGTCACCTCGCCCAGGATGCGCACTGCGAGTCCCGGACCAGGGAATGGTTGCCGGCTCAGAATTTCTTCGGGCATTCCCAGATCGCGCCCGATGCGGCGGACTTCATCTTTGAACAGGTCACGGAGCGGCTCAATCAATTTGAGCTTCATGCGTTCCGGCAGCCCGCCCACGTTGTGGTGGCTCTTGATGGTCTGGCTCGGTCCCTTCACGCTTGACGATTCGATCACGTCGGGGTAGAGCGTTCCCTGGACCAGCCAGTCGAGTTTGGCATCTGGGCCGCCCATCGCCTGCGCAATGCGATTGGCTTCGTCCTCAAAGACGGCGATGAACTCCGCGCCAATGCGCTTGCGCTTCACTTCGGGATCGGTGACCCCAGCCAGCTTCTCCAAGAAGCGCGCACTCGCGTTCACGCCAACGATCTTGAGTCCCAGTTTGCCGCGCAGATTTTCCTGGACGCTGGCGAATTCGTTCTTGCGCAAGACTCCATTGTTTACAAAAATGCACGTCAGCTGGTCGCCGATCGCCTTGTGCACCAGCACTGCAGCCACCGACGAATCCACGCCGCCCGAAAGCCCGCAGATTACGTGCCCTCCGCCCACCTTTTCGCGAATCGAAGCGACTGTGCTCTCGATGAAGTGCGCTGCCGTCCAGTC
>CAZVYV010000571.1:0-2301 GCA_964630985.1 uncultured Occallatibacter sp. | reverse complement strand
GTGTGCCTCCCCGCTCTGAAGACCGCGGACGTGAGATGAATCTTAGCCCGGATATTGGCGCAGAGATTGGGAGGCGGAGTCGATTTTGATTCCAAGGTAATGCCACGGATTGGTGAGCGGGAGAACGAATAATGGCGGCGTTGGGGCCGTAGATGAAACGCATTGCGGCGGTTAGGCCGGGGGATACGGGAGGACATGAGGCCCATAAGCGCGGGGATAAGGGGAGACTACCCACAATCCTGGACGTGTTTGTGCTCTGCACCTTGGTCAGCCGGCCCGGGGGCTACTTCTGCCCAGCGCTGACTGCGGACGGGAAGCTGGACTGTGCACCGAAATAACACTCAATGGATTCCAACCTTCCGCTCGCGATTCGAAGGTACTCCACGTTCCGGAACGTTTTTCCGTTCTTTGTGTGGCAGAGATACTTCACGAATGCGTCGTCCGCACCAGTGCTGATTCGCTCCAAGTCAAAGTGTTGAATGAAATCGACCTGCGTGTCCCAGCATTGCGACTTGAACCTGCTTTTGCTGATGTGGTCGTCGCCGGCCGCGCTGGAAAAGGTGAAGTCGTCGGCGAGCAGGGCATTGAACGTGTCCAAGTCCTTGTTGTCCCACGCGGCGTACCATCTGCGAACGATCTGCTCGTTGGCTGAGTTTTGCCCTTTCAGCGCGCTCGCTCTTTTCGGTCCCGGCAGAACCACTGCACCCGCCAGCACGCACGCTCCCGTTGCGAACAGCTCCCTGCGCGACACTGTCGTCCTCGTCATTGTTGTTCCCCTTTCAATATGTGATGTTCAGCCCCGCTCGCCATCGCCCGGCGCTCGAAGAGAATTCAACCAGCTCACGATATTCTTGATCCCCATATTCCATACCTTCGCGTCCTGAGCGTTCTTTGCCAGCACTTCGTAACCTTCGACCAGCGCGATCAAGAAGCTCGCAGTCTCTTCCGGAACCAAGTCGCGTCGGACTGTTGCCGCATACTGCCCTTCGCGCAAAGCAGTGGCTATGCCTTCCTGCCAGGCATTGAAGATTCTCTCCAGTCGCTTTCGGAATTGTTCGTTGAGCGCAGACATCTCCTGCGTCAAGTTGGCCAGGGGGCAACCGCGCTTTACGTCCTGTGACCGAGCAGGTATCGCCTGAACGATGCCGATCAAAGCATCAATAGGGTTCTTGTTTTTGCTCTGCGATAGTGGACGCAACCACCGGTCCCTGGTGATTTCTGCGACGATCTCCTCGATGATGGCTTGGCCCAGAGCCTCCTTGCTCTCGAAGTGGTAATAGAGCGCCCCTTTGGTGACGTTGGTGGCGGCGAGAATCGCATCAATCCCTGCGCTCTGGAACCCGCTTCGGAAAACCTCACGAAACGCTGCCTGCAGCAGGCGCTGCCTCGTGCTCTCAGGATCGCGCAGCCGTGGCGTTCTGCGTTGCGGCTTTTTCGACGCTAACAACATACCAACCAGTATGTATGTGGTTTGCTCAGAAGGTCAAGAGGATGATTTATCTACCTCCAAGTTTCCCTCAGCGATTATGAGGCCTTGTGGGTATCAGGCCCAGTAGGTGCGGTCGAGGGTCCTATATTGAATGGCTTCGGCGAGGTGGGCGACGGAAAGGGACGCCACACCTTCAAGGTCGGCTATGGTGCGGGCGACTTTGAGGATGCGATCGTGGGCGCGGGCGGTGAGGCCCTGCTGCTGCATGGCGCGCTCGAGAAGGTGCTCGGCGTCGGGGCTTAACTCGCAGTAGGCGCGAATCTGACGCGTGGTCATCTGCGCGTTGGCGTAGATTTTCTCTTTGGCTTTGGAGAAGCGCTCGCGTTGATACGCTCTCGCAGCCATGACGCGGGCGCGAATCTGAGCCGAGCCTTCGGCAGCCGCGCCGCCACGCAGCTCCTTATATTGAACGGCAGGAACTTCAATGTGGATGTCGATACGGTCAAGCAAGGGGCCGGAGATTTTGGCGACGTAGCGCTGAATCATGGGCAGAGTGCATGTGCACTCGCGCGACTTGTCATTGAAATAGCCGCAGGGGCAGGGATTCATTGCGGCAGCGAGCATGAAGCGCGCGGGAAAGCTTAGGGTCATAGACGCGCGCGCGATGGTGACCGTGTGATCCTCAAGCGGCTGGCGCATGACTTCGAGAACGTTGCGAGGAAACTCCGGCAGCTCGTCAAGAAAAAGAAGGCCATTGTGCGCGAGTGAGACTTCGCCGGGGCGTGGCACGATGCCACCGCCGATAAGGCCGGCGTCAGAGATGGTGTGGTGAGGCGAGCGGAAAGGCCGCTGCGTGACCAGGCCTGCGCCAG
>CAZVYV010000570.1:0-2308 GCA_964630985.1 uncultured Occallatibacter sp. | reverse complement strand
GAAGAAGTAGCCATCGACCGCATCGCCGAAGCCATCGCCGCGGCGGAGTAATCGCCGATGGGCGACGCCGAGGTTTTTCGAGACGCATGCGCCCGAAGGGACCCAAGTTCGATACGTCGCTAAGCAATCGCGTCGCCGCGCGCTGGTGAAGAACCTCGCGCCGCAGGCGTTCGCCGCGGCGAATTAGCCCCGCGCTTTAGCGTGGGGAAAGCAACGCAATTAAATGCTGGAGTCCCGTAGGGACGGCGCATACTGCCCGATTTGCACACCAGGCTCCTTTTTCGGGAACGCCGTTGCAAACCGGGTTACAGAAGTTCATTGCATATGCTCCAGGCAACAGAAGCGGCTGTATCATGAGAGGCGATGCGGACGTGGAATCTTCTGATGGCTTCTGCTTTGACCACATTCGCCTTCGGTTTGGCCGGATGCCGGCAGCTTCCGCCGTCGAAGCCCTCCTCTGAATGGACACCCCAGGAGGCGCGCGGCGCAGCGGTGTTCCAGGCAAAGTGCGCGCGGTGCCACAATCCGACAACGACGGCGCCACTGCACGGACCGGGCTTGCAGGCGATCACAAAGGTCAAGGCAATGCCCTCCGGAGCACCTCCAACCGACGAAAGGCTGACAGCGGTAATCCTTGACGGACGAGGGATGATGCCAGCTACGCAGCTGAACGACGAAGATCTCGCTAACCTTCTCGCTTATTTGCACACCTTATGAGCACCGAAGCCAACACGAGCACTTCCACGCGCGGCGCGGCGCCTGCTGAAGAGAAGTTGCAGCGGTCTCCTCTCTTCGAGCTTCCGGGGCTGATTGCAATCAGCCTTTATATGCTTCTGCTTGCCGGCGTCACGGTTGTGTCTGTCGTGGCGCAACGCACCGGATTTATCTATCTTGTCTTTTCAGTCTTCTTCATCGTCGGCGCGCTGGGCCTGCTGCTGCTGTTACGCTGGGCGTGGGCGCTCACGCTCGCAGCGGTCGCAATTCTATCGGGGTCCTTTTTGTGGGGATTCTCGGTCCAGCACTCTTATTCGTCGCTGGTCCAGGGCCTGTTGAATCTTCTCTTCTTCCTTTATCTCGTGCGCACCGACGTGCGAGAGAAACTGAAGTAGGCCGTTCGACTCAAGCCCTTTGCGCTTTCGTTACTCCAGCAGGCTCTCTCTATCCAGCAGGGTCTCGGGATCCCGGCGGCTGTCGCTGAAAAGCTGGCTGATCTGCCCAACGATTGCCGCAAGCACCGCCCACAACAAAAGCAACAGGCCGATTGCCGTCAGTACCACTCCACCGATAGCGGCCGGTCCGTTCGTCAGCACGTCAATGTGCAACGTGGAGCCGGTGAAAGGAAACGATGCTGTAAAGGTGGTGGCGTCGCTGCAGTAGGCGAGGATCAGGCCTAATCCACCGGCCAGAAAAAGAATGGCGCCGAGTAAAGGGCGATCCGCTCTCATGGTTGCCTCCCGTCGTTTTCGTCGCGTGCGGAGCGCTCAGAGCCGGCAAACAACTCCCGCTCAGGAGCCCTTCATTCCACACCCCGGCCAAGACAACTCAGTGAGGTAGATGCGTCCTTCGACTGAATGGTTTTTGGAGGGTGCGTTCAAGCGGAGGCTCCCCGAACGGTATAAGCCCCTATAACTTCAATCGGTTACTGGCCAATTCTTTTCTAAAACCAGTAGCCGGGAGCCATGATACGCAGAACCGCGCGAATGCTCCGCGCGATAGCGGTCCGCGCCGAATCGTAACGTCGATTCTTGAAGCCAAAATAGCCCACCGGATCAATATTGCAGGGGAAACGCAGAGAGTAGCCGGGCTGACCCTTGAAGGGGATCACCTTGCGGAAGATCAAGTGCTCGAGCAGACGAACATCGCTCGAGTTCATCTCGCGATTCGCACCGCGCAGCACGCGGTCATAAAAAGCATGTGAGCATGCGAAGAGCTGTACCCGCGCGTCGTATCCGCGGCGAAAAAGGCCGAGCTTGCGGCAATCGATCATGAGCTCGAACGGGGCATCATTGGCGACGCGATCGAGCGCTTTGCCGAGCGCGGGAAAAGTCAGCCGGCCTGTCACTTTGATCATGTGCGTCGTAACGGGGCGCAGTTTACTTAACGTCAGGCCGTCGTCGAGCATTTGCATCTCGGCATAGCCGTAGTTAGTGCCTGCTGGAATCTCGCGAGCCAGCAGCGACAGAAACTCGACCTCGCGGCGCTGTGGGTTTTCGTTCTCCGCAATTGCGCGCAGCTCACTCAGGTCCGCACCTGAGTTTTCGAGGAACAGAATGCGCTCGGCGGCCGGGTGCGGATAGCTCAGCCAGAA
>CAZVYV010000569.1:0-2313 GCA_964630985.1 uncultured Occallatibacter sp. | reverse complement strand
CACTGCGAAGGCTGCGCTGGAAGTGCTGATTCGCCATGCAGCCACACGGGAGGTATCATAATGTCAATCCACTGTATCAACCCATCATGCTACCAAGGCGATCCGGGCAACCCACCGGAGTTCGAGAGTGACAACTCCATTCCGTGTATCCACTGCGGAAAGTCAATCGACCTTGACGACGATGACTGCACAATGACCTCGGACGGGGGCTATCTCTGCGATGCTTGCCTTGACGAGTCCGAAGAATAGGAGAATTGCGATGTTGATTGACGGTTGCTTTATTCCCGATGAGGTTTACGAACAGCAGAGACAGTACGCCATAGCCACCAAGAAGACGCGCTCGATCGGCGTGATCTGCATACGCAAGCCGAGACCCATGCCCACCGATGGATTAGCCCTCGCAAAGATGATCCTCGATCCCTTCGCAAGTCTCCATGCCCCTGAGTGGCTGCGCTACTGGATCGGCCCCACAGCCGATGAACTGCGCCAGTCAAACGAGTGCGCCCTGATCCTCCACATCACGCCCCACGCAAAGCCAGCATGAAAGTCTCCGAGATAATAGCCAACGCCAATCCGCAGACCGTCGGCCGGGGCAGGAACCTGTACAAGATCGGCTGGGCGAGCGGCTATCTTGTGGTGACGTTTCGGGGCCGGAATACGATCTATGTGTACGGGCCGAACATTCCAGAGGCCGAGCGGGACACGCTGCTTAGAGTGCCGTATCCAGATCGTTTATTTTGCAACCACCGCGATAAGCAGGGCTGGCAGTCCTTCAAAGTAGAGGTAAAACGTGACACTGTTTGAACCTGATCCCGCGCTGCATCTCAAGCCGTTGCGCGGGCGACAAATCGGACTCATCCCGCAAATCACCGAAGCGGTAAAGCAGGGACACACACGCATCGTGATCCAAGCTCCGACGGGGTACGGTAAGACTGTACTTGCTGCGCATTTGATGGATCGGTCTGCGAAGAAAGGTAAGCGTCCAATCTTCATAGCCCCAGCCATCGCGCTAATCGAGCAGACGCTTGCATCGTTTGAAGAGCAGGGCATCCGTGACATAGGGGTGATTCAGCAGCAACACGCGCGGACAGATTGGATGGCCAGGATACAGCTTGCCAGCCGAGACACATTGGTACGACGCAGGTTGCCAGAGGTGGATTTCGTGATTGTGGATGAGGTTCATCTACAGCGCAATTCGCTTACCGCCATTCTTGACGGAGAGGAGTGGCGGAACAAGATCGTTATTGGTCTATCCGCTACGCCGTGGAGCAAGGGATTAGGGCTGCACTGGACGAAGCTCATCATCGCTGCCACGTTGCGCGAGATGATCGACGATGGCCCCCCGACTGGGCTCAGCCCGTTCAAAGTTTGGGGGCCGGACGATGCCCACACTATCGACACATCGGGAGTCAGGATTGTGCGCGGGGAGTTCGATGAGACGCAGGCCGCTGCGCTGGTATCCGAGGCCCGCATCGTTGGGGATGTAGTCGATAACTGGATGCGGCGGAGGCAGGCCGGAGAGCATTGCGGCGATAGGACATTCCTCTATGGCCAGAATCGCGCACACGCCCGGAGTTTGATGGAGGCATTCAACGCGCAGGGCGTGAAGTTTGGCTACATGGACGGCGAGACACCAGCGGAAGATCGGGAGAGGATATTCAAGGCATACCGAAGCCAAGAGATTGCAGGTATCGCAAACGTAGGAGTGCTGATAACCGGCGTGGATGAGGATGTGCGCTCTATCATCGGAGCCGCGTTACGTCATTCTGAGATAACCCATGTTCAAGAGTTTGGGCGCGGTCTACGGTTGGCAGAGGGGAAGGACTATCTGCGCTACTACGACCATGCCGGGAACTGTCTCCGCATCGGCCTTCCAACGTGGATTCATCACGACACCCTGGACTCACGCAAGCCAAAGGACAAAGGCGAAGCATACAAAGACGATAAGCCGGTACAGAAGCCGAGGAAGTGTAAGAAGTGCCATGCCATCATCCCACCGAAGACGCGGGTTTGCCCGTCGTGTGAAGATGTTTACGTCACGCCGAATCGAATTGAGCATGTGGCCGGCGAACTGGTAGAGTTCGATTCTGGCGATACCCCCCAGGCCAAGCCGAAGAAGGCCAAGATGGATGAGAAGCAAGCCTTCTACAGCGGCCTGTTGATGATCGCCCAGCAGCGCGGGTTCAAGGATGGATGGGTTTCACACAAATATCAGGAAATGTTCGGTGTTTGGCCGAAGGGTTTAGAGCGCATCCCCCGAACGCCCCGCAAGGCCGTAGTCGAGTTTGAGCGTGAATCTCGCAAGCGGTACTT
>CAZVYV010000568.1:0-2316 GCA_964630985.1 uncultured Occallatibacter sp. | reverse complement strand
TTCGTGAATTAGTCTATGCAATTCGCTGAGCCAGTCCATCTCCCCGAGGAACGCGGGAAGACCCTCAGCGCCAGAGTATTTTCTGCATCGCTCTATCTCTTCGGTACACCTTACGATTTGATCGATGCGGGAATCATGAACGCAGGCCCCCATTCATCCTCCTTGTGATTCTGTCGGATCGACCTTCTCTGTTTCTTGTTCTTTGTGACCGTAATTGAAACTTGGGTCTTCTTCTCTAGTCCAAAATTTATGCCCACTGGGGCACTCGTAGCGTACTGCTATAAATCTCAAACCCGGCAGATGGTCTTTCCTTTTCAGGAAAGCTTGTGCAGGGCAATATGGACACGTCAGGTACGTGGGACTTGAATTTTCCATAGGTCTCCTATTTCTGCCAGCGATTTGCGATGTGCCATTCGGCCTCCATGATTACCTTGCTCATGACTTCAGCTGCAGCGCGACGGAAGGCGTCGGCTACGAGTCGCGCGACGTTCTCTGCATGCCTCTTTGGACATTGTATCAGAAGTTCGTCGTGGATCATAGATAATAGTTTTGCCTTGTACTGCGGCAGTGTGTGCCAGAGGTAAGGTATTCCATCCTTATCGAAGCCACAACCCATCGCGCGTTTGATGATCGATGCATTGGTGCCCTGAATACAGTGGTTCTTTCCACGCCTCCCGATTGACCCATGCAAACCACGCATGGCCTGCTTGATCTCATTCTCGGTCGGTGCCCGGTGTGTGAGCTTGTAAACCTCCTCTTTGGTGGGCTCCTTCAGGTACGCAGCTTTGAAGTTAAACAGATTCTGCTTGCACACCTCTTCGTCCAGTTTGAGCCGATCTGGATGCTCATCTATGTAATACTCGCGCGAGCTTTCCCACGTCGGCTTCGGCAACTGGCGTCTACGCCCGTAAAGATCACGGGCCTCGTTCGTGCGCATTGCTCGGTCGCCCGATTCTTTCAGGTATGCCCAGACAATCGGGAATGCCTTCTCGTGCTTCCGCATCAGCTCCTTGGCGGCTTCGACAGTGATGCCAAGTTCATCAGCCAATGCATCCGGCCCACCACCATAGCAGAGCAGGAAGTTGATAGCCTTGGTGTGCGAACGCAATTCCATGTGTGCTATGCATGCACACTTCAGGCGCAGACAATTGCCTTGATCATCCAGTGTAAAGTAGGCACATCCCTCTGCGGTTCCCTCTGCCCACTTCTGTGGCTCCAGAATCTCTGTGGACACTGAGTGTACATCATGGCCCAGAGCAAATGCCTTGATCCACGCCGGGTCACCTGACAGTTCCGCAATGATCCTAAGTTCAGCCCCGCTCATGTCTGTCGTGACTAAGACATACTCCTCAGCATGGTGTGTGCAGGGCTTGCCACACTTCACGCAGACATGCTCACCAGTGATGAGTGTGGTCTCATCCTCGCAACAGTCTGATATATGTATGGACTCATCGGGGGGTGAGCAGATGAAGCAGGCGCGCACTTCATCATCCTTCGGCAAGTTCATCACGCTAGGCTTCTGTGATGAACTCCTGCCAGTTTCTGCTTCCAATTGGTTGAAGGTGGCATGAATGCGCCCATCCCACGGGTGCACCCAGCCTTCTTCCTTGCTGGCTTTGGTGACCCATGTCTGCGCCCACTGCACCCCGTACGTCCCGGTGTCCTTCTTTCCCTTGCGATATTTTCGTAAGGTCTGGATGAAGGGCCTATCGTTGTAGGCCAGCAGATCATCATCACCTGCACTTTTCAATGTACTCATGCCCCGAACTTTCCTCAGAGCTTCGAGCAACTGCGTCGGTGAGTTGTAATTGATGAACGCATCACCCTCGCAGTCAGGAATTTTGTTCTTCACTTGCGTTTGTCTCTTGCTGAGTTCAAGGTAGTGCTGATGCGCCTCGGCCTTCAGGGCCTTGCGTGCTTTCTTCAGGATTTCAAGTTCAGCTCTGAAGATGGCCTTCTGCGCGTTGTCGCGTGTACTTCGGATTTGGTCAGCTTTCGCAGCTTCAGCGGGAGTGAGTAACTCAAATCCATTGCGCCATTTGTCTTCCCGGCGCGCAAGATCTTCTAAGTCGATCTGATTATCTTTCCTGCCTACTACTTTAATGAACTCAACGTCTAGGGCTTTCAGCTCTTCTGTGCGACGTGCTACAACACCTTCGAGCCGCTTCAGCCAGCGCGGGCTATCGAGCAGCAAACCATTCAGATGCATATCACAGTACGCACCTATGGCATCGTACTCAATCTGTCCAGTCGTGATAAGTTGATCCACCGTCATCTCACGAAGTTGATGCTCGCGCATAGACAACGGCATACGTG
>CAZVYV010000567.1:0-2323 GCA_964630985.1 uncultured Occallatibacter sp. | reverse complement strand
TCTACTTCGAGAACCAGAGCGGATCGAAGGAGGACGAGTATTTCCGCGACGGCATCACCGAAGACATCGTCACCGAGATTTCCAAAATCGGGCAACTCGATATCTTCCCACGCTCGGAGATGCTTGCCTTTCGCGACAAGCCCGTCACCGCGCAGCAAGTGAGCCAGCAGCTGGGAGCCGCCTACGTGCTGGAAGGATCCATCCGCCGCTCCGGCAATCGCGTGCGCATCACCGCGCAGTTGGTTGAAGCCTCCACGCGCCATTCCGTCTGGGCCGAGCGCTACGACCGCCAGTTGGAAGACGTTTTCGCGATCCAGGAAGAGATTGCGCGCAGCATCGCGCAGGCCCTGCGCATCACGATGACGCCGCAGGAAGAGAAGACCATCGCGGTTCGCCCCACTGAGGATGCGCAGGCCTACGACTTTTACCTGCGCGGCCGAAATTACTCGCGGCGCGAAAACCTGGACTACGCTTTCCAGATGTTCGAGCAGGCCATTCAGCTCGACCCCAATTTCGCTCAGGCCCACGCGGCAATTGGCCATCTTTGCGCCATGATCTACGAAATGCGCGAGCAAAATGTCCATTGGATCGAACGCGGACTGGCGGCCTGCGACCGCGCCACCGCGCTCGCCCCGGATTTGCCCGAGGTCCTGGTCGCGCGCGCCCGCATCGCCTACGTCCAGAAAAAGTATGAGGAGGCCGCGCTGTTTGCCAAGCGCGCCATCGAGCGCAAGCCCGATTGCGAAGGCTCCTGGAACATTCTGGGGCGCGCCTACTTTGCCTCCGGCCGCCACGAGCAGGCAGTTGCCCTGGTGCAGCAGGCCATTGACGCCAACGGTGACGATTACAACACCTACTTGCCATACATTGGCGCCCTCGAGCGGCTGGGCCTCAAAAAGGAGGCGGCGCAGTATCGTGAAAAACTGAACGTCGTCTTGCAGCAGCAGTTGGAACGGGTACCCGAGGACGTGCGCGCGCGGATTCTGCTGGGGTCGATGCTGGCGCTCACGGGGCAGGAAGATGAAAGTGTTCGCCAACTCCAGACGGCAGTGGCCCTTCGGCCCAACGAGGCCAATATCCTCTACAATGCCGCCTGCACCTACGGCGTGATGAAGCGGAAGTCCGAGACGCTGGACATGCTGAAGCGTGCCGTGGCCGCCGGATATGGCAACCTGGACTGGATGCGCAACGATCCAGACATCGACTGCGTGCACGACGAACCGGAATTCAAAAAGCTGGTGGGCCTGGAATAGCGCGGTCTGCTCGCTTAACGCTGCACGCCCTGCAGCTTCGATTCCAACTCAATGCAAGCTGCCGGCGCGGATTCCGCGGGGCGCACGCTGTTTGCCGGTTGTGAGACGCTAACTATATGCATTCGGTCGCGTCTTTCGCCGCAGCGGAACTTCGCGGTGCTTTCATCCGTCAAAGAGGAAGATAGTGGCAACTGTCACGCAGCTCGCACCGAGCCCTACCCGCACGACATTCAAGATCGCTCTATGGACTGTTCTTGGTCTGACGACGCTCTTTGTCTTCATCACTTCAGAAGTGTTTCTGGTGGCGGACTACCCGATGTATCACCGCTACCGCTTGCAGGTTATTGCTGACCGCGATTTGCTGATCCCGCATGTGCTGTGCGGAACGATCGCTTTGTTGAGCGGGCCGCTCCAGTTCTCCTCGCGGTTTCGCCTACGCCACTTAAAATTGCATCGGATTCTGGGCAGGGCATACGTCGTCTCTGTTTTTATTGGCGCGATCACTGGTATTGCCCTCGCCGCGGGCCGGCCCGGCTTGCCGGGAACCTTCATGCAGGCGGCGGCGTGGATTGTTTGCACAACCGCGGCATTTATCACCGCGCGCAACCGCCAAATCACACAACATCGGCAGTGGATGGCCCGCTCGTACGCCGTGACATTTACTTTTGTGTCGAGCCGCGTGCTCAATCTTTGGCCCCGTTACTGGAGCCATCTTGGAGACGCCTTTTCCGCCGTCGGCGTCATCGCCTTCACACTCGTTTCGCTGCTTGTTGTGGACCTCGGGCTCAATTGGCGCGAGCTCACGACGCGCCGCGCATGATCATTTATTCTAGACAAGATAAGGGACCGTTTATTCTCGCCGATGCGAAAGATCGGGCAACGAACGCCGTCGCTCACTATTCGCGCTTGCACCCCGTCCAACAGTGACACCTGGCCCGAGGATTTCAATTCGAGCCAAAGCGAAATGCGGGGAAAGCAAGCAAAAGGCTGTTCAACTTGAACGTATTGGATCTGACAAAGGAGATTCCTGTTACAACGTCTAGTCTGAATCGAATTCCTGTTCCCAATGA
>CAZVYV010000566.1:0-2329 GCA_964630985.1 uncultured Occallatibacter sp. | reverse complement strand
TGAAGTGGTCCATGCCCACGCCCCAGAAAAACGAAATCCGCGGCGCAAACTCGTCCACATCCAGGCCCGCTGCAACACCGGTGCGCAAATACTCCAGCCCGTCAGCCAGCGTGTACGCCAGCTCCAATTCCGCCGTTGCGCCCGCCTCCTGCATGTGGTATCCGCTCACGCTGATGCAGTTGAACTTCGGCATCTTCGCCGCACAGTAGCGAAAAATGTCGCCGATGACGCGCATCGACCCTGCCGGCGGATAAATGTACGTGTTGCGGACCATGAACTCCTTCAGAATGTCGTTCTGGATGGTTCCGCTCAGCGCCTCCGGCTTCACGCCCTGTTCCTCGGCCGCAACAATATAGAACGCCATGATCGGCAGCACCGCGCCGTTCATCGTCATCGATACCGACATTTGCTCCAGCGGGATCCGGTGGAACAGAATCTTCATGTCCAGAATCGAGTCGATGGCCACTCCCGCCTTGCCCACATCGCCAGCCACGCGCTCATGATCGGAGTCGTAACCGCGGTGAGTCGCCAGATCGAATGCCACCGAAAGTCCGCGCTGCCCGGCCGCCAGGTTGCGCCGGTAAAACGCATTCGAATCCTCCGCCGTTGAAAACCCTGCGTATTGCCGGATCGTCCACGGCCGCATCGCATACATCGTCGCGTAGGGTCCGCGCAGGTAAGGCGGAACTCCGGCTGCGTAGTTCAGGTGTTCGAGCCCCGCCAGATCCTCGCGCGTATAAAAGTGTTTTAGCGCAGCGTCCTCCGCCGAAAACTGCCCATCGGGGCCGCCCGGTGTAAGCGCTTCTGCCGTCGGCTCCCATTCGATTTTTGTAAAGTCAGGCCGCATCGTCAGCTCTTGATCCCCAATCGTTCCTGCCACTTCGTCAGCACTTCTACTGGATTGCTGCGCGCGCGCACGAAATCTGCCACTCCCTCTGCTGCAAGTGCCGCCGCGTTTTCGGGATTTCCCGCGACAATCACCGGCGTTTTGCGACCCTCTGCCGTTAGTCTTGACATCAACTCCGCCACGATCGCCTCATACTCCTGATCCGCGCTGCACAGCACGATCAAGTCACCCTCCGCCGCGGCAATCTCCCCCGCTTTTCTGAATCTCCGTGTGACCGTCTCGAATCCCGCGCAGGCAAAAAAGTTCGCCGCGAAGTTTGAGCGTGCCGCGCGCAGTTTCACGTCGCCGATCTCCGCAAGCAGCACTCGTGGTCTCAGGCCTCCCGCCGCCGCGTGCCGCTCGGTACGCAGTCGTAGCCCCTCGTATGCTTGCGTTCCTCGCTTCGTTTCGCAAACTCGCCCATCCCCGCGGCGGCTCAGCGCCTGTTCGGCAGGGTCCGCAAACTGATTTGTTCCCACGAACACGCGCCTCCGCAGCGCCACTGCCTTTTCCCGCACCACCATCGATCGGTCAAGCGCCACCCTGATTGCGCCGTCCGCCTGGGCCCTTCGGTAACCGCCGCGAGGTTCGATCCCCTGCATGATCTTCCAGCCTTCGCGCGCCAGAAAGTCTGTAACAGTTTCTATGTAGTACGATCCGCCGGCAGCATCGGCTGTGCGTCCCATCCACGCCTCGTGCTTCAGCAGGAGCTGCGTGTTTCGCGCCAGCCTGCGGCTTGCATCGTCCGGCCAACCGTAGCAATCGTCGAATGGCGCCACCATCACCGAATCCGCGCCGCCAAGAACCGCCGCCATCGTTTCGGTGGTTGCGCGCAAAATGTTCACGTGCGGGTCATAGAGCGTTTTGTTCCACCGCGAAGTGCGCGCTACGATGTGTATCCGGCCCTCTGCCCGTGTGCCGCCAAAGCTTTCGACCGCGCGCGCCCACACCATGCGAAAAGCACGAAGCTTGGCAATCTGAAAGAAATAATTAGAGCCCATGGCAAAATCGAATTCAATCGCCGAAGCCGCTCGGCCCGGATCGACGCTTCGCTCCTGCACTGCGCCGAGAAAATCCACCCCGGCCGCCAAAGTGAATCCAACCTCTTCCGCTGCCGTCGCCCCGGCCTCTTCGAAGGCATCACCATGAATCGTGAACGGCACAAATCCACCCGGCGTGGCTTTGATCACCTCCGCAGCAAGGTCTACGCTGGCCAGCGCATCACATCCCGTCGAAATCCGCGCGGCGCGTTGTGCCGCGCGTAGCTTTCCGAGCAACAGCCTCAGCAATCCCTCGTCGGCGCGTTCAAAATGTATTGGAATCTCGCCGAGATTGGCGAGCAGCAAATCCAAATCGGCACTACCTTCAACCAAGTGACCGCTGAACGCAATCCCTTCAGCCCCCGCCGCAACGGCGGCGCATGCTTCGCGGTTTGCCGTCTCC
>CAZVYV010000565.1:0-2339 GCA_964630985.1 uncultured Occallatibacter sp. | reverse complement strand
TATGTCGCCTACAACGGACAGTGCGCCAAGGGAGGGCAGGCGGTAGTAACGCAAGGCTTGCTCTCCAGTGGCACACAGCCGCTCTCTGGGGGCACGCCAGCGCCGGGGACAGGGGTAATAGGCTCATATCCCAACTGCCTCGTCTCCGTGTTCCTAACGGGCACTACGACGCCAGCGGTGATCTACTCCAGCGCGTCTGGCGGGGTCATCACCCAGCCCTTCACGGCGAACACGGACGGCTCCTACCTGTTTTACGCTGCTCCGGGGGTAGGGTACGACATCGTTATGACGGGCGGAGGCTTGCCAGCGACGGTAACGCTGACAGGCGTGCTGCTTGGAGGGAATGGGACAGGCTCCGGCGTGCAGTTGGTTGGGACTATCGCGCCGCTGACAGGTGGACCGATTACGAGCGCCGGAAACATCTTGCTTGCGCCTTGCGCGACGAACCAGATTTACCAGTTCAACGGGACAGCGTGGGCCTGCAACAATCTTCCGGGTGGGACGGTGACAAGCATTGTCGCAGGGCAGGGATTGAGCGGCGGGACGATTACATCCACAGGCACCATCGCCTTACTCCCAGCCCTTCCAAACGGCGAGACAGCAACCACACAAGCACCGGGAGATGCGACTACAAAGGTAGCGACCGATCAGTTTGTCTCCCAGAATCAGGCGACTTGGGCGAACCTCGCATCTGGAGTGAACGACAACAACCTCCAGATGGGGACCGGCGGGCAGTTCGGTTACACCGGCACAGGCATTGTCAACGCGAACTATCTGCTCGGCTCTGCGTTGGCGCCACTCCCCGGTTCCCTACAGGTTCCATGCTACACCGGCACATCTTGGTCATGGTGTACGAATGGCGCTGGCAGCGGCACGGTTCTCAGCGTCGGGATCAATGGAGAAGCAAATCAGATTTCAGTTTTGAGTTCCCTTCCCCTTAGTGGCAGCACGGCCCCGTCGAACATCAGCGGGAATACTTGGCAGTACACGTTTGCAACGGCGCAATCGAATGCCGCGTCTTGGGTTGGCAACTCGGTCACCATCTCCGGGTACACAGGGACCGCGGCAGGAAACAATGGAACCTTCACGATCGCGGCTGCGACGACGACGGCGTTTCAGGTGACGAACACGACGGGCACGGTTGTGAATACGGGCACGCCAGTGGTGAGCACGGGCGCGAATCCAATCACCGGGTCTGGCGTGTTGAGTCTTGGCTTCCCAACGACCGTGAACATGACCAACCTCGCCGTGAGCGGGACGTTGAACGCTACCCTGGGAACAGGAAGCACTCTGACCTACACGACTGGCGGCGAAATCAACGCGAACTACGCTCTTGGTCTTGTGCTGCCAACGCTTACGACCGGATACCTACAGTACACCGGCAGCGCCTTCGCTTGGGGCAATCCGACAGGGACGGGCGGAACTGTGACCACGATCACGGTTGGGAACCTCAGTCCACTATTCACGACTTCCGTTGCCACGCCAAGCAGCACGCCAGCAGTCACCTTCACCTTGGCGAACGCAGCGGCACACACCCTATATGGCAACAACTCTGGCAGCACTGCGGCGCCCACGTTCGGCTACACGGTTGGTTCTGCGGCCAGCAACATCCCCCAACTCGATGCCTCTAGCAATTTGATTGAGAACCTCAAGAGCAACGGCAATACGGTCGTTTTGAGTAGCGGCGGGA
This sequence comes from uncultured Occallatibacter sp., assembly GCA_964630985.1. Classification (GTDB taxonomy): domain Bacteria; phylum Acidobacteriota; class Terriglobia; order Terriglobales; family Acidobacteriaceae; genus Telmatobacter. The sequence goes on along the minus strand of CAZVYV010000565.1, from coordinate 649 downwards.
TCACGGCAACCGACACGAACACAAACGTGCTTTCCATGACCGCCACGGGCGTGAATCTGGCCTTCGGTCCTGGCACCACGGCTGGAGAGGGCGTTCTATCTCTCGGCAAGACGCAGAACTCGGCTGGCGGGTATGCCGTCGATCTGAATGACAACACTGGCAACGGTCTGATTTTGGGCAACGGCTATAGCGTGAACACAGCGAATATCAATCTGTCGAACCTGACAATCAGTTCCGGCTTTGTAAACACGTCGGGCGGAACTACCTACGTGTACGGGAACCCGCTCTACTTGGGAGTCAACCCGAGCAGTGATGGTTTCGGAACGCCGACTACGGGCGTGGAAATATCTTCCACTGGCGGAACGCAATTCTTGGGCTGTACGGGATGCGCGGGGTACGTTCCTATGAATTTTGGGACAGCGCAGACCTTAGTAGCCGGAACAGTCGGTTGGATGGCTCCTAGCGCGGCTGGCAGCACGGCTGGGATCTACGTCATGCCGCAGTCTCCGCCTACAGGGACGCAGGTGCTCACGGGGACGACCTCTGGAACGACGGTGACAACGGCATGGGGCACGGGAGTGGTCTGGCCGGCAGTAGCAGGCATCCCGTACTGGACGAGCGGGACTTCGTGGGCAGGCGCGTACAACGC
>CAZVYV010000564.1:0-2344 GCA_964630985.1 uncultured Occallatibacter sp. | reverse complement strand
GGCCAGAAGCGTTTCGCCGGCAAACGGCTCAGTATCCGGATGGTCGCTCATCCCCGTCCTCCCCCGCGCGCTGCTGCGCCCCAGGAGACGACAGGCGGGAGAGGGCGGCACGGATTTCAACGGCAGCGTTTTCTATGTCTGCAATGGGCATGGGTTTTCCCGATCGTATTTTGTATGAAGCATCCATCAGGAAATCGGCCGATTTAGTCAGCGTCTCCCGCGCGGAGGCGAGTTGTTTTCCTCGCCGATCAACCTCGTCAGCGGTGTTTCGCAGATAGGTGCGAACCATTTCCAACTCAGCCCGCGCCGCATCAAGTTCGGCCTGTGCTATGGCGAGTTGGGTTTTTGCGCGCTCGCCCTCGACTACGTGCTCCATTGCATAGCGACACGCCGTCACGAGATCGGCTTCCTCGGGCAGCAGGCACAGAACCTCATGAGCCTTCTCGATCTCAGCCCACGCCGCATCGCGTTCGGCCCGCAGCGCATCGCTATGTCTCGCGTGGGCTAGAATCTCCTCGGCGGCTTGCGTGGTGATCCGATCGATATCGGCGCGGAGGCGGGCGATCTCGGCATCTAGCCTCGCCTCCTCCATCGTGCGGGGTGGGGGTGTATCAGGTATAATCGCTGCCATCATCGTCACTCCTCAGCCTTCCCGGAGGATGCCGGGGCTGGTCAGTATCCTCGGCCCGGATTGTCGCAATAGCCTTGGCGGTCGTAATGATCATTGAAGCGCCACCATCCTGACCGATCACCATTCTTGACGACGCACCACTGGCCCTCAAACTCCTCGATCAAAAGACCGGCATGATTGTAGACCTTGCCGTCCTTTTCAGTTGATCCATTTGGTCGCTTCATCTCGCCTCACTCCTTCCCGGAGGATGCCGGGGGTGATGCGGGCTCTGGTAAATGCTGCCCACCCATGCGCTGACCCGGACATCAATTTCTCTAAAGCAAAACTGCCAAGCCATCGTACATTTGAACCGGCTTTCCAGCGCCGATCCGTTTCGCGTTGAGTCGCGCAGCAGAAATTCCAGGCAAAATTCACCGCGCCGGCCATGCGACGCAAATGCTTGGCGCTGGTCTTGTCTTTGACGCGATATCGGAAGGTCAGAATCATTTTTTGATTATATCCACGTTATGCGTTGGATGCCGACAGGCGGGAGAGGGCGGCCATGGCGTTTCTGAGTTCCGATGCGTACAGGGGACCGGTGTAAACGTACCCATGCACATGCAGGAACGGCCAGATGCCCTTGTAGCTTTCGTGTTCGCTAATCTCCACAAGCTGCTTGACCAACGGCTCCAACGCCTCCCGCGCGGTATTCAACAAATCAGTCGCCAATTCGCGTTCGTTGATGACGCACCTGACATGCTCTTTCAGTAGCCCTATCTCAGTCTGTGCGGTGGCGAGTTTGATTCGTGCGGCCGACAACTTGCGCTCGGTATCAAATTGATCCGCATTTGCCGCATCGCGTTCGGCGCGGAGGTGGGCGATCTCAACATTCCTGGCTTTCCAACCAAGCTTGTAGACTTCGGTAGCCGGCAAGATTTCGGAAGCGAACGTAATTTGATCGTATTGTTCCTGCGTAAGTATTGGATCGTCTGACATCGTCACTCCTCAGTCTTCCCGGAAGATGCCGGGGCTGGTGTGGGGCGCGTCATCGCGACACAAATGCCTCGATAATGCCGATATGCTTTGCGATCACGCCCAAGCCTATGGTGTTGAAAGCTATGAGCGCAACAAGGGCTGCGAGGAGAATCCTGGACCACACATCCATCTCGCCTCACTCCTTCACCGATCCGACGGGCCGGGACGGGTCCAAACGAAAACTGATTTCCACTTTGACGATCTTGATCCCGTCATTGCGCGCGCCCTCCCAACCACCGGGCCATTCCCGGCTAACGCGTTCACGCACCAATGCCGCTGATCCGGAGATGGTCCAAACGCTGATGCGCGGAGGCGTCAGTTTGGTATTTAGCGCTGCAAATTCGACTTGCTTGATCGTATCCATTTTCCTCGCCTCGTCCGTCATGGCGTCACCCTCAGTCGCTTGCGTTCCTCGGGGTTGTCTATCGACATGGTGCGATTGCAACAGCGCGGCCAGCCATGGGCCAGGCAATGCGCCGGATCGACTTCGCGGGTTGCGCCACATTCAAGGCACCATACCTGGCCGCGCTGCAGGGACGGATGCGAAACTGCGATGCGGCCGTAGTCGATCTTCGGTGGTTTCATGGCGTCGACAGTTCGTCGTTTCGGCCCCATCTCGCCTCACTCCTTCCCAGAGGAAGCCAGGGGTGATACGGGATTGAGCGCGCATGCTGGCAGAAAATGCGCCAAACCCACCGA
>CAZVYV010000563.1:0-2348 GCA_964630985.1 uncultured Occallatibacter sp. | reverse complement strand
CCTTCTTTTTTGCACAAGTCAACAATAGAAAATGTAGAAGACATTAACAGACCAGAAGGCAAATTGATAGGCAAAGCAGCGCGTAAAGTTTATCAAGAACAACAGTCTTTGCAAGGCCGCTTTGTTAATCCTGTTGTCAAAGCGGGCAAAGCTTTGACTCCTAAAGACATGGCTCGCATAAATCAGATTAAATATCAGGAAGATAGTTCCCACATACTTAGTCCTCCCACTGCTCAAGACTCAGCGGCAGTTAGAAACTTCTATAATGTGGCTAAGAAACTACGTTCTGATTCGGGCGATTATGCCATTGCTAATAGGATTCCTGTAATGGATGCTCAAGGTAAAGCTCGTCTTATGAAGAAGTCAGACACTCGTTGGGCTGGTATGCCTAATCAGAGTGTAGAAGATGTTTATAGAAAGAATACTGATGCTCAAAAGATTTCTGACTTAGACAAAGCCTTTGACAACTGGAACCAAAACAGCTTAGGGATGACTCCTAAAGAGTCAGCCAAGCGCATAGCCAACTTTAAGATCTCTATTCAGGGGGATATGAAAGGCACTACCGTAAGTCACCAAGACTGGTTCAATGCCATGAGAAAGGAAGCAGGCTCACCTTTGCCTCCAGAATTTAGAGAGCCAAACCCAGTGAAGAATGAAGCTAGATACTATGATCGCTTTGCTACTGCTGCTGCCTTCTACAAACATATAGAAAGCCATCCTGATGTTATGGCAGCTTTAGGAGCTACTGAAGATCCTTGGGGGCATACTATTAAACCTAACCCCAACGGCTCCTTGGCCAACAATCCTAGTGTTCAACAACTACTTAATCAGTTTCATCACAGTCCTGAAACAATGGCTGAACGCAGAGAACAGTCTTTGTCTGGTGTAGCTACTGCTGGACTCATAGCTGGCCCTCCTCTTGAGGTGCATAAAGTAGTAAGCAACGAAGTCAAGGCCATAAGCTTAGCTCGCAATCCAGTCCAAGCTGCTGCTTCTCTTGTTCACGCTCTTACCAACATCAAGCAAGGCTATCAACACGCAGAAGAAAATGGTGTCATTAAGCTGACAGCCGCCTCGACAAAAGATATGTTTGATGGCACTCTTACTGCTGCTGAACGTATGAATGGAGTAGCTAGAGCTATTAGACAAGTTGCAACTCTAGGCGACTTAACTACTAAGTTTAACGCGGGCTTGATGCAGGCACAGATGGAGTATATTGTGCCTAAGAAGATACAGAATGCTAACAGTGGCAAAGGGCCAAGTGCTGTGACAGATCAGAAGTTCTTACAGAGACTTGACCCTGACTACACAGTTGGCACACAGTATAGCACTAAAGAGATTCAAGATCTAGCTTCTACTGCTGCCAAGTATATTCACGGAACAGGTGATGCAAGACAGATGCCTGGATGGATGCTTGATGATAGCGAAGTATCTGGCTTCTTTAGCCTTGCTCACTGGACTGTTGCTCAGACGAATAACTTCGTACACGACATACTTGAACCAGCACAGAGAGGAGATGTGACTCCACTTCTAACATCTGTATTTGGAGCTGCAATTGGAGGATATTTGATAAAGGAGTTACGCCAAGATATATCGGGGAAGAAGAATCCAATACCATCTCTCCAAGAGATTCAAGCAAGCGAGGGAGGTATGATGGCACACAAATCATTGCTTGCTTATAATCTGATTGCTGCCATGCAGTATTCGGGGTTTGGTGGGCTTCTTTCACAGATTGCGAAATATCCTTTTGATTTTGCATATAAGAATCAGCCCCAGGGGGCTACCTTTCCTTTGGATGAACTAGCTAGCGACCTAGCCAGTACAGTACACAATGTTTCTAGTGCCATAGCTAATGATCCAAATGTAAATTGGATTGATTTGGCTTCTGCTGTTGGTCAACATGTTTTTCAGAACAATGTGATGCTATCTCGTATAGCGATAAATCAGGGTATAAATGCGGGCCTAATAACAGGTCTTCCAGCAGAGAAGAAAAATCTGTCTGACCGTTTGAATCAACTACGTCGTTTCGATGAGATACAAGGTTTGCCATATAGTGATATTGATACTGCTTCTAATCCTTTTATGAACCTTGAACAAAAGAAGTTCAAGTACAGCCAAGACCCTCAAGAAGCTGTTAAGCAACTTCCTGAGATGATCTCTGGCATTATGTCAGCTTACGCTGGGAAGCCTGACGTGATTATGTCTAAGCTCAAAGCCCTCAAACAGAATGACTATGATACGTTTCCTTCTATGAAGGAGATGCCTTTGGAGTTCATGAAGTATATGGGCTATCTTTCCAACCTTAAAGGGCCGCAGGCTGCTCAAGATGAGCTTCAGGACTATATGAA
>CAZVYV010000562.1:0-2349 GCA_964630985.1 uncultured Occallatibacter sp. | reverse complement strand
TGAAAAACTGATGAATATTTGTTCGTTTTTGGTCCTCGTCAGCACCGTGTGCCGCTTGGAGTCCTTGCGCAGCCGTTCGATGTATCCTTCGCGCAATACCGCACCTTCATTGAAAAGATTGCGGTCGATGTGCGTCGCCAGCGGCACATAGCAATATTTGCAACCATGGCCACATCCCTTCCATGGATTTGTCGCTAGCGGTGCATACTCTCCAGCATTCCCGGCCGGGCGATAGATGACATCGGCGCCCTTTATGATCGGTTGGTCTTCGAAATATTGTCCCATCAAACTTCCCAAAGCCTTCTTGCCTTGACAGATTTCTTGCTGTCGAGATCGCGTGTCATGTGATGGTAGAACTCATGATTGTACGGCTCGCCCTCGATATGGGCATCGCAGCCTTGTCCGGCTCCAACGAGATGCGCTAGCGCGGCGGATACCTTGTCCGCGCCGTGAATGATCGTGAGCTTCCAGGCATATCGTGCCGGATTCTTAATGACGCCGCAGATGCGCTTGCCGTCGTCCTGAGTTTCAAGCGCTGGACATGGCCCGGTGTTCGGATAGTCAACATCGGTGGTCCCAAGAAATATCTTGGCCCCGATCGGACACATCTGAGCCTCGCAGCATTGGCCGCAGCCATTGCACGGAGAGCCGTGGGGAGGCTTTTCGATCTTAACGGGCATCGAAGTATCCCTTTATCCGCCACTGGAATCTTGCGATACCGTCAACGTGGAGCGTGCTCGTTGAGTAATCTCTGCTATGCACGATATGCATTCGATCAAGATCAACGCCGCATTCTCTGAAGTACATGATGTGCTTTTCGAGTTCGGTATATCGGCTATCCAAAACACCGCGCACAAAGTCCTGATGTTGCACGCTGGGCGCCAAGTCAGTTGGTACGACAACTGACCTAAAGTCAAATAGAGGGCTTTGAATCGTTACCGGCATGATCGCTCTGCTCCCCGCAAAAGTTCTATGGCCCACTTGGGCGGATTGAACCTGCCGCTTTTCCAATTGCTTACAGTGGTACGATGTACGCGCTCTGTCAGTAGTGCAACGCTTTTTTCCTCTCCTGCAAGTTTCAGTAATGCTGCAAACGACATCCCATTGGCCTGCTCGAAATCTTTTCTGCGCACCTTGCGGAACTCTACCTTTTTATATTTTTCCCTTTGTCGTTCAGCTTGGCATGCCGCGCATTTTCTAACCGTGTACCGGTAAGCCTTTCCTTTGACGATTTGTGTCCTCTCCCAACTAAACGTATTTTTTGTGTTGAACCTGTGCCCGTGGATGCACCTGTCCTTTCGCGGAGCGCCACATGGCTTCCGTGTCACAACCGGTTCGATCGATATATCTGTCACCTGTCAGAACCTCGACCGCGCCGCAGAGCAGAGCAGATCGGCGATGAGTAGTTTGCGTGTCATTTACCGCCTACTTCTTTTCGACCGGCTTATGCACGGTGCCGAGAACCGAAAAGCCTGCGGCCCCCTTGTGGCCACCGCCGCCAAACCGCCGCGCGATCTCACTGACATCAAAATCGCCGCGAGAGCGTAGCGAGTACTGAAAGCGCCCGGCTTCGACCTCGAAATAGCAGGCGCCGAACGCAAGCCCGCGCTCCGTGAGCTCGCCGGCCACTTCGGTCGCCGCGAAATAAGGCGCGTTGGCGATCCAGATTTCGTGTTCGCCGAGCTTGGCGACGTAGGCGTTTCGCTTCAGTTCTTCGACGCGCAGCGCATAATAGCGCTGGATCGAATGGCCCTGCTGGATCAGGTGCGCCGCCCCGCCCGCGACCAGGCGATCCCACACGGCAAAATCCTGCGGATAGGAGCGCAGCGCGATCGAGAATTCATCGCCGAAGGGAAGCGTCTTGCGCCAGAGATCGCGATCCTGCACGTATTCGATGAAGTCGGGCCGTTCGCCGCCGATGAAATAATCCCACGCGAGGGCGGCGCCGGATCGTTCCATGTCGAACAGTGCGGCAAAGCGCAGCCCGGTTTGAAATCCATCGAATGGCGCAGGCGCCGGAATGTCCGCCAGATCCTCGGCCGCCGTTTTGTGGTGGTCCAGGATCAAGATCGAACGCGCGTGCTTGGCCATCTCGTTCAGCACGGGGCGCTTATAGCTGAAATCGACCATGATCACGTCGCGGCCGGTGATCGGCGGCGGGTCTTTCTGGTACACACCGGGATAAAACTCGACATCGAGCGCCTTGCGCACGACCCACGCCGCGGCAAATCCATCGTCGCAACCGCCGTGATAGATACAAAGTGGCTTCATCGAAAAATCCTCCGCGCTGGTATTTTCGGATCGGAAAAATCGGTCACGGCTAGTTGAATCCTTCGATAAACTTGCGCA
>CAZVYV010000561.1:0-2358 GCA_964630985.1 uncultured Occallatibacter sp. | reverse complement strand
TGGAGACACCAGCATCATGAGCCTAGCAGGAAAATTCGTATTCCATTTTGGCAGGGATTATGCCCAGACTGGTGAGATCGTAGCACAAGTTTCTGACGACTTGGTGCTGGTCAGGTTCTTCAAGTGCGAACACATTCCACCAAGCGCCGAATTGCTTAAAGTCTCGGATATGGTCGGAAAGATCGGCAAGGATGGCGCCATAGAGTCTGAATGGGAGTTCTTCATGAATCGAGCCGAATTGGATGCATTCGATGAATGGCTGTCAACGCCTTCCGAGCATGAAATGGAGGCAGGGACGGCGTTGAATTAACGCCTGCCTGCTGGACTGTACCTGAACTTGCAGGATCCAATACGCCAGAAGCTTCCCAAGTCATTCGATTGGATCGTTATACTCATAAACCTTCCACGGAACCGCACGCTGATAAATTCAGTTGATGAATTTACCGTGTATGGTCCATAGGTTACGGGTGTGTCTCCTTGGTAATTCAACACATTGAATGACATCATTATCTGTGCGGACGTACCGCCTGTATACTCGGTCCATCGAAAATCTGGCAACACTTGGTCTACGAAGGTGTATTCCTCACCCTCCTGCAGATAAAAGTAGCCAGTGGATAGGCTGGATGACAGAGGAACGCCATCGGCGTCATTTGTCGTTTCATGCTGGTATATGAAGCCTTGTGGAGAAGCGCCAATAGGCGGACCAAGCACGGACTGGTCGGTCCAAGCAGATCGCGGCATTGGGCCAATGTCCCAAGGCGTATTGGGCTCAGTTATGTTTAATTTTGCATAACTATCGCACTCACCAGACGCGCTCGCTGCGCTTGGATATAGCCACCCAGCCTCATTGAATGGCGTGTTTGGCATTGAGCGGATGTTGCTCAAAAACCCTTCATTCAAGTTCTGGAACACCGCGTCCCACACAGGGCACGGCAGCACGGCAGCGCCGTTGGACGTATAGCTATAGAAATTCGACTGTCCAATCCAGTAGACGCTGCCGCGCAACTGCTGCATCGCCGCTGGGCTCGCCAGTCCCATCCCTCCGCCGATCTTGTTGAACCCAAATACATCTGGTGGCCCGATATAGGACATCGCCCACAGGTCCAGATCGGTCCATAGCAGGTTCTGGTTTGAGGCAGCTATGCCACCGACAATTACCGATCCAGGAGAAAGCGTATCATTGCCGGCTTGGTCTGTTGCCAGAGCCGTCCATTGGAAAAAGTTGGATACGTCACTCCATGCCACCAGCAACGGCTGCTGCTGATATCCTACGCCCTGGTGGATGCTGGATGCATAGGCAACCACGATCTGCTGGGCCATGGACACGAATATGCCGCCGTTGAACGGTGGTGCCGTGGCTATAATCGCGGCATTGAGGAACGAACCTGTCGGATCGTAGTAATAGATACCGCCGCCTTTTGGGCAAGCAATCAGGATTTCACCGAAATTGTCTAAGGTCCAGTCCGTGGCAGTGATTTCAGTCCCGGTTTGGTAGGTGGTTCCTCCGCTTATGCCTGAACTGTATCCACCGTCGCTATATCCACCTTCGCTATACCCCATGCCAACAGGCGCAGGGCTGAGTGTGATATAATAGACTAATTGGGCGTCTCCTCCGTTCATTGAGAACGTGCCAGAAGCGGTAGCTTGCGCACTTACGCTAATGCTGAATTGGTTTGAGTTGTCATACGTTACATCGTATGAACCATGAATCGTAACACCATTTCCAGTCGTTGGAATGGTAAATACGGCAATACTTCCAGTTGAAAGACCATGATTATCAAGTGTAACCGTGACGAGAGAGCTTCCGCTGTTCGTTCCAAATAACGGAACAGACCCGCCATTGTTTACGGTTGACGTAGCGTTAGTCGCGGCAGTTATCTGATATGAATGGTCTGTTGTTACTGGTGCTTCTGTAATCTGGTAAAGCCCGTCAAGTATGATGCCGCCAACTGACACTGGCGTATTGAAATACACGGAATCATAAATTGTCACATTCGCTATATTTGGATCAATTATTGTCACGTATGGAGTATTTATTACCGTAGTAAAATTAGGCGCGAAATTGCTAGTTAGAGTCTGAGGCGTAATATCAACCAGATTGCCATCGGTCAGGATATATAGCTTTTGCGTCGTACCTATGGCTAAGTGGGCAACACCATTAAGGTCTTCCCATGCGTGCAACTGACGCGGTATTCCGATCACGGCATGGGCGAAGAAAAGATCCCAGCCGCCGTACTTTTGTACGAGGCTGTCCTTAAAGCGAATCAGGCTGCTCTGCGAGATTCCAGCCCGCAATAAAGTTGGCGTGCGCTCGGTATTTACGCCTGGAACAAGTGTAACGCTGCCAAATGCCATTCC
>CAZVYV010000560.1:0-2359 GCA_964630985.1 uncultured Occallatibacter sp. | reverse complement strand
AATGAAAATTTAGCGTGATGCTCATGTTCTGGTTGTCAGCGACGTAGCAGAGGCCACGTTCCGGAAACAGGTTGAGCAAGATTTGATTGAATGCAGGAATAGATCCGTTCCAAATATTTGTCGCTGCCTTGGCCAGGACCATCCTTCGATAATCGGTATCGTCGAACACGTAGTTCGCCGTGGTGGCTCCGCCCGAGAACAGAATGCCTTGGTTGAACCCGGTCCAGTTTCCGACGCCGGCCTCGTCAAATCCGAGATACTGAATGCCTCCTGGTATCGCGACTGTCCTACTGATGTTGACGATGCGTCCCCAGACATCCAGGCCGAACCCTGTTGCGGTCAACACGTTCCAGATCATATCGAATAGATTTGAGATATTCTCGGTCTGATCCATCGCGGCGGTGAACGCCAGGATCATCGCGTCAAGGTTAGGTGAGTTCCTGTACTGACTTAGGATAGGCACCCATGCGTTGAACTGCGGAACGATGGCGCCGATTTGCATCTCGCCTATCGCGCCGACCCCTATGGCATTGCTGCCGGGCGCGATATATGGATACGGAGGTCCGGTCATTTACGCCACGGTGACATTGACGTTGAGCGCGACGAGTTGTGGCACCTGATTGGCGTTGACCTGCTGCGTGGCATGTGATCCGGACGCCATCGTTATGATCTCATTGGAGGTCAGAGCGGCTCCTGACGACGTAGTAGAATTGCTTGTCACGTAAACTCCCGCGCCTCCGGTCGTACCTGAGGTCTGTGACACAATCGTGGTGTTGGCCGGAACACCTGATCCCAAGATTATTTGGCCGACCGCTATTACACCGGTTACCGCTGATGCCGTAAGATTAGTGCCCGAACCGTTTCCGGTGAACGCGGCTCCAACCGTTAGCGACGTATTGATCGTGTAGGTTCCTGTCCCACCCGATCCGCTGACAAAGGCCGATATCGTTGTGCCGTTAGGGACCAATCCTGTGGTATCGAACAGCGTACCGCCGAGCACGATGGTGCCCGACGTAACCGCTGTTACCGTAAATGTGGTTCCGGCAATGTATCCCTCAACAACGGCATCGGGGGAATTGATCGATCCCATCGATATCGACGTGACAAGAGCCCATGACCCAAGAGCCGCGATGGCGGGGACATACTGAACCGCAGCGATCTTGGAATTTATCCTTGCTCTTGGAATAGCAACGGTGCTCGGCGGCGCCGTGGTCGTCATCGCTTCGCTGACGACGTTCTGGCTGATGCTGACCGAGTATGTTCCTGTTCCTCCCGTTCCGGTTCCGAACGCGGCTATGACGGTGTTAGCCGCGACCAATCCGGTCTGATCGGAAATGATCTGTCCGACCGCAATCGTGCCGGATGTGGCCGCAGTTACGGTAAGAAGAGTTCCGGAAATCGATGCGGTGAACGCGGCGGATAACGCGTTGCCGGTGAACGCGGCGATCAGCGCGCTCTGAACCTGAGACTGAACATTCGTCGGAACGTTAGGTGTGTTGTAGATCGTGACGTTGAAAACGAACTGAAGTGGAATAGCAGTTTGATACGTGATCGAATACGGCTGCGGCACAGCGTAGAGCGGATTGTTGTCGTAAGTAGTGATGGTGGTGTTCCCGGTCATGGGAGCGCCAGGTCCTTTTTTAGACCAGATGGCCTGAGCTATGCTGGCCGGAACACCTCCAGCCACGCAAATATAGATCGAGTAAGCGGCAACGGTGATCCCGTTGAATGTAACGGGATTGGCTGAAGGGTTGTTGAATCCGTAGTAGTCGATCACGCCGGATAGCGCAGCAACGGTTCCTATGATCGATCCGATCGAACCTAAACTATTGCCTTCGACCGAGTCCTGTCGTCGCGTTTCGAACTCGGCCCGGCTCTCCTCGTTGATACCTTGAACGCCAGAAATAACGTTCGCGCTGTCGAACCCAGGGATTGTCTGATAAGGCACAATGGTTTGCGGAACCGCAATAGGTCCAGGCACGGTACATGCAAATGATAGCGTGATGCTGCCGCTCGACGGAATCGTTCCTGCTTGAACACAGGTATAGATGTTTCCGGCCACGTCCTGAACGGTTGCCGCGACCGGAAACGCTGGGATCACCACGCCTTGCGCCCCGTTGCACGCGACCTGAAGCGAAGTAGGTTGAGACGGCTTGCGCGTGATGAAATAGATATACCCGATCGCGTCCTGCCAGATGCCTACCGCAGTGGCAGGATCGGTCATCTGGGCCTGGACCAGAAACGCATTGTTGGCGTTTGTGATCGTCGCAGTCCAACTCGTGGCCCACTGGCCCTGCGGAGTTTCGAGCGATGCGGTATTCGAGATCGAAAGATTTAGATTCGGTATCGCCGCGTTGAT
>CAZVYV010000559.1:0-2360 GCA_964630985.1 uncultured Occallatibacter sp. | reverse complement strand
GAGGTCTGCAAAACCTTTATGCGCCGGTTCGATCCCGGCCCGCGCCTCCAAACCTCCAAAAACATGCGCCACGCATCCTGACAACTCCCCTTGTCGTTAGCAGTCTGAAAGCCGTCCAGCCGAACACAGGAACGCGCAGGTATTCTCCTGCGCGCCATTCTTGCGCTTTGTACAGGAACTCTGCTGACATCAAGGGCGGTCCAAAGCAAATAAAGCCGCCGCATGGCCAATCGGACTCGTGTATTTTTCCGCAACCGGTCACACAATCTTCACACTTTGGAAATAGAGTCGAAACATTGAAGGATTGAACGAATTGGCTTGTCTACGATCCGCTGGAGGTCTGTCTATTTCGACAGCGCCGATTGAGGCAGCCGGCTTGGCGCAGGCATTTGCAGCCTGGGAAAAGATCGCATGAACCGAAGAGATTTTGTACGGATCGGATTCGCCGCCGTGACGGCGACAGGCGCTGGAAAGCTGCCAAGGGCGTTCGCGCAATCGCCAGGCGCTATGCAAATGCCGGGATCGCCTCAGCATTCAATGACATCGATGGCCCCCGGGCACGCGTCGGATTTCGCGCTGCGAATTGCACCCACCCTGGTGGAGCTGGCTCCGCAGGTCGTCGTCAGCACCATCGGGTACAACGATAAAGTTCCCGGTCCCCTCATGCGGATGCGCGAGGGGCAGCACGTCACCGTCGATGTGGTCAACGACACGGACGTGCCGGAGTATGTGCATTGGCACGGCCTGTTCGTTCCGTCGGAAATGGATGGGGCGGCTGAAGAAGGCACGCCGCCGGCCCCGCCGCACGGCAGGCGGCGCTATGAATTCGTGGCCAGGCCGGCGGGTTCGCGATGGTACCACTCGCACACAGCGGGCATGATGGATCTGCATCGGGGCTCCTACACTGGCCAGTTCGGCTTTCTCATGATCGATTCGGCAAACGATCCCGGCCATTACGACCAGGAATTGTTTCTGGCGCTGCGTGAATGGGAATATTTTTTGTCGCCGATGGATCAGGACGAGATGGCGCCGGACCCTGACGACCCGATGCCCGAAAAACCCGCCAAACCAGACTTGCGCGCGAACGGACTGGAAGTCAGCGCTCCTCTTTTTTCGATTAACGACAAAATGCTCGGAGCCGGGGATCCCATTCGCGTGCAGCCGGGACAGCGTGTCCTGATGCACTTGCTGAACGCGAGCGCTGCCCAAATTCACCGCGTGGCTTTGACCGGCCACAAGTTTCAGGTGATTGCACTCGACGGCAATCCCGTGCCTGCGCCTCAGGCGGTGGATGTGATCGAGATTGCTCCGGGCGAGCGCGTCGATGCGATCGTGGAGATGAATAACCCGGGCGTCTGGATATTAGGGGAGATCCGCGATTCCGCGCGGCAATCAGGCATGGGCGTGGTGGTGGAGTACGCCAACAAAAAGCAGCGCGCGCTGTGGACTCCGCCTCCGAAGTGGCGCTGGGACTACACCATTTTTGGCACGAACGCGGCGCATCCCGAGCCAGACCACACCATCGACATGGTGTTTGAAAAAATTCCCGGCGGACTGAATGGAATCAATCACTGGCTGGTGAATGGCAAAGAATATCCGCATCAGGGGGAATTCGTGTTCCACCAGGGACGCCGCCACCGGATTGTGTTTCACAACCGCAGCGACGATTCTCACCCGTTGCATTTCCATCGCCACCTGTTCGAGCTCGTCGAAATCAACGGCAAGCCGACTGCCGGCATCAGGAAAGACACGGTTATTGTTCCCGCATTTGGACGCGCTTCGGTGGACCTCGTGGCCGACCAGCCGGGCCTGACGCTGTTCCACTGCCATATCCAGCAGCACATGGACTTTGGTTTTATGGCGCTGTTTCACTATGTATGAGCGCGGCGAGGCTGCGTTACGGTTTTTTCACACAATTGTCACACGCGCGAAATATTGAAGGGCGAATATCACAAGTCGGTAGCAAACATTCCCCAAAAGTCTGAACAGGAGAAACCGCATGGAGACGATCCCGAGAAGGATCCGCGCTGTTGTGTTTATGGGAGCAGCCGCCTCGGTCATGGTATTTGCAGCCGTGGCCAACGCACAGAATCAAGACTCCAGGAGCAATCAATGGCCTTACGGCTACCCGGCGCCAGACAAGAATTGGCCCTACGCAACCATCGGACGCTCTCCCGTCCTCGCGGTGGTCGGCGACGTCGCCTGCGAGCCGGGCGAGACGGAGCCCGCTGGCGAGTCGGCGCACGAAAGCTGCGGCACCCCCAAAGCCCCCTACACAGCCACCTCCCTGTGGCAATCCCAGGAGGCCACTGCGAATCAGATTGAGACGATCAAGCCTGACCTCGTCGCGATCCTGGGAG
>CAZVYV010000558.1:0-2369 GCA_964630985.1 uncultured Occallatibacter sp. | reverse complement strand
TTCCGGCATGGTGGAGAATCGCCCAGGCCGCAAGTACCGCTTTGCGGTTGAGTAAATTAAACAGCATTTAAAGGGGAGCACCACCTATGAAGAAACAACGCGAACTGAAGACGATCACGTTAACCTGTCAACAGTGTGGGGCCGAGATCACCGGACCTCACCAGAAGAATCGCAAGTGGTGCTCTCCTGAATGCTGCAAAGCAGCTTACTATGCTCGCCCTGGTAAGCGTGAACTCGCCAGAGCCGCGACTAAACGGCATCGCCAAACACATCCCCGATCACGAGAAATGTCTTCTTTTATGGCCGCTAGACGCCGATGTCGCTCACCTAAATCTAGCAGTTTTAGTAATTACGGTGGGCGCGGGATCGAATTTCGCTTTGCTGATTTCAAGCATTTTCTTCGCGTATTAGGACAACGTCCCAAAGGTACGACACTGGACAGATTTCCGGACGTTAACGGCCACTACGAACCCGGCAATGTGCGATGGGCTACCCATCGACAGCAAACTGCCAATCGTCGTCCGGAATTGATCTCTGGAACCATGGAATACTACCGGCGTTTTATAAGCGCTTGCTGAACCAATAAAGGAGAACCGCATGAAGGGAATCGAGCTTGCAATCACCGACGACGGCAGACTAGCGATCCGCTGCCTTGAACACAACCAGACCCACACCGGAACCGCTCAGTTTTGTTGTTGGGACGTCATGGTCCGCGCGATCAGTATGGGTGTACGCCAGATGCCGGAAGGCTACAAAGCAAGAGCTTTGGGAGCCCCCAGGCCGAAAGACCTGACCGGCAACCTATTCGAGATTGCCACCGCGCCTTTACTTGCGTTCAATCCACAAAAGGAGGGCCAAACTATCGAATAGAAACCTACTCAAAAATAGTCTGCTCTTGATACCCCGCGGCCAATGGAACCGCGGGGTTTTTTATCGGGCGCCAGGAATCGACGCGTGCCACTCGATCAGGCCGGTGTCCATGATCTCCTGAAGATACTCCGCCAAGTTCAGCGCCGGCGTGCGGTTTTCCCCTTCCGCCACCATGGCCGACACCCACAACTCCGAGACCCGGACGCCACAAATCGCGTCACCGTTCGGCAGTGTGACCACTTCCCCGAGTCCAACTCTTGGACTGCTACCCATAGCCTCACCGTCACACGGCGCAGGTACGTGGGCATCACAGTAATGCCCTTCCATGTCCCCAGGCCGGCACACGCAGCACTGAGAATAGTCCGCGACCGTTGCCGGATCGTCCAAAACGGCATCGCCTTGCGGCTCAGGCTGCCCAGGAGCGACGATCTCCGCCGCCGTGACCTCCGGAGCCGGTTCCGTAACCATGTGGCTGAAATCCCGGGGCCTTGGATCCTCTTGCATGGCCTTATCGAGTGCGGCTTCCTCTTCTGGAGTGAAATCCCGTTCAGGGCCGCGAGCCTCTGGGGCAAAGTCGCTAGTGAGTGGGACTGTTTCCGACTGAGCGGCCGGCGCCGATTCACCCGGCATTTCGTCGAATTCGTGGGGCTCTGGACCGTTGCAAACCACTTTTCCGGAATCCGTTTCGAAACCTAGAGTACCCGTTGCGTTCGCTTTTAGGCACTCAGGGCAGACAGCCGTGTACTCGAATCGTGACATCTTTTTGACTCCTCTCTACTGAAAAACAACCGTACCACAGAACTCGTCACCATGAAAGTTGCCTCTTGCGGTTCTGCTTTTTCTTCTTGACAGCCACCCGATTTAAGGCCTAACATCACTCTCGCTTGCAATTTCTTTTATGAGTGCGCCGACACCCACCCGGCTTTGCGATATGTGCGACAAGTACCCAGCGACCGGAGAATGTTGCTGTGGTATCGCGTACTGCAGCGTCACATGTCAAGAGGCCCACTTGGACGAAGTGCACGAAGAATACGAAGAGGATGGATACACCGATGAAACATGAAATCTATCGCGTGCTCGACGCGAGCAACTTTAGCGACATCAAGACCGGCGAAGGCATTCCGTTCCTGACCTACGACGGCAAGGTCTACGGCGATGCGAAGGTTCTCAGTAAGGGCGCCGAGGATGCCACCATTGAGGAGCTCGTAGAACTCTGCGACCAAGACGCAGAGGGCCACAACGCGCACGACTTCTGCGGCGCGCATCGTCTCTTAGGCGCGGTTCTATTCCAAAATTACGGTCGCGAATCCGCAACCGCGACCATGCGCGAGATCGCGTTACTCGGTGGACTTCAAGGCATGACTGGAGTCTGTGGCATCAAAGGCGATGCCTACAAAGAGCTTGGAGTCGGCCGCGCCGGCCACGATTGGAGCGGCAAATACGAATGAAAGATTCGACCTTCAATTGGGCCTTGCTCGCCGTGATCGTAACCGCCGCCG
>CAZVYV010000557.1:0-2372 GCA_964630985.1 uncultured Occallatibacter sp. | reverse complement strand
CGCGGCGGCCAATCCAAGCTGGACGAAAGCCATGACGACCATATCCGATGTCACCGGGACATCGGATGCCGTCTTGCCGAGCGCTTCGGCGGTGACGATTATCGTGACCGGACTGACAAAACGCAGTGCGTCATTCCATTCTGTCGGCAACAGCCCTGTCTGGAACAGATAACCAGCGGCGACCAGCGGAATGATGCACCACGCCACAACCAGCAGGAGAGACGTCATCAGCGCCCGAATCTGATTGCGGACCCGCAGGCCAATCCAGAAGCACGACCATTGGACCAGTGCGGGATAAATCCAAACTGTCAGCAGAGAAATGCCCATGTAGAGTGCCAGATTCGTCCAGCGCGGATCTTTCGGATCCTGTCTTGTGAATTTCACAATCGCTTCGACCACAAAAATGACGATCAGTGGTCGCGTGAGAAATTGGATCCACCGCCTAATCGGTGCGAGCCATTCGTCCAGAATCTCGCGCGCCGTCAACGGTGCCGTCAGGATTGCCCCGAGTCGTTCATTGATCCGCTCGCTCGCCACCGCATTGGCGCTTTGAATCGGCACGGTCAACAACGCCAAAATCCAGAGTCCGCTGACGACCACCACGAACGCTCCTCCCGACTTGGGGTCCAGCCACACGTTTGCGACCAGGGCGATGAGCACGATGACGCCAACAATGATCGCGAACGCCAGCACATTAGGAACCTGCATCCGCGCCATGAGGAATCCACCCAACGACCAGGCACGCTGGTCGCCAAGCGCGCCCAGACCGCGCTGAACAACCTGTTCGGCGTCTGCAAGGGCTTCCTGATCGCGCTTTCGCAAAATGGCGCGGAGAAGCTTCCGCATGTCTTTCCAGTATTGGTCCAACTGTTTGAACTGATGCCCGAACGGATTCCGGCGCTGGACGAAAGCGCGCTCCAACAGCATTTGCTTCGCGCGCGCCAGAAACAACCACGTCAGCATCAAATAAAGGAATACTCTGAAAAAGATTGGAAAATGGGAAAAAACGAACCCCGGCGGCGGCACGTAGTTCCGTGGAAATGACGCCAAGAACGGGACTGGACCGAACGAGCAGAATACACTAAGCCCAAGACAGATTCCCCAGCAACGCAGCAGTGCCTGGAACGTGGTGGCTTCATGCGCCGAACATTCCAACGCCAGCGCGCCGACCCAGAGACAGGTGACAAACAACGTTGCCGCGCTTGAATACAGCATGTCAACGGAAACGCCGCCCAATGAATACGCGACCGCCAGAAGCGGGAGCGACAGAAACAGGAGCGTCAGCATGGGGATGAGCCGCCCGACGTATTTTTGCAAAATAAGTTCCCAAGGGGTCAGGTCCGTCAAGAACAACAGTCCCAGCGTCTCCCGTTCCTTCTCCTGCGCAAGCGCTCCTGCCATCAGCGGCGGCAAGAACAGGAAGATCGTGACCAACTGCGCCGCAACCAGAAAATTGAACGGACCCAGTCCGCGTCCCAGCGCCAGGACCGGCCCTTGAGCCAGGTGCCGCGTATAGTAAACGCAAAATGCGCCGAACAACACCAACGCATAGACAACGCGGATGACATACATTTGTTTTCGCGCCGCCTGCTCAAGCAATTCCTTGCCAAGCAGCGGCCAGTCCAGACGCAAGCGGGCGAGTATTTTCCAGGTCGGCATGGTCAGGCCACCTTTCCTTCGGTCAATTTCATGAATGCGGTTTCCATGTCCATCGCTTCGGGCTGGAACATCCGGATGCGGGCGCCCAATCCGTGCAACGCATCCAACAAATCCTCCATCGCCAGTTCATCTTCCCGCACTTGGATGGCCACGCGATCGGCAAGCTCCTCAACCGAAGTGATTCCGGGCACGCGCCGGATCGCTTCGACCAGCGGCGGCGCCAGATTGGAAATCTGAACATGCACGGTCCGCTTCAAATCGAGTTTCCGATAAATGTCCGCGAGCGATCCCTCGGCGACCATTTGCCCGGCTTCGATGATTCCAATCCGGGTGCAAAACTGCGACAGTTCGTGCAAAATGTGGCTGGACACCAGGATCGTCTTGCCCATCCGCTGGAGTTCCTTCAGCAATTCGCGCAACTCGATCCGCGCCCGCGGGTCCAGCCCGCTGGCCGGTTCGTCCAGCAGCAGCAATTGCGGATCGTGCAACAAAACGCGCGCGATGCTTAATCGCTGTTTCATCCCGCGCGACAGCGCGTCCACCTGCGAACCGGCTTTATCGCTCAAATCCGTCAGGGCCAGAACATCCTGGACCGTCCCTGTTCGCTTCTCCCGCTCGATGCGATAGGCCGCCGCAAAAAAGAGCAGATACTCCGCGACGGTCAAATCCTCATAGACGCCGAACGAATCCGGGACGTAACCGATGTTGCGGCG
>CAZVYV010000556.1:0-2377 GCA_964630985.1 uncultured Occallatibacter sp. | reverse complement strand
CTGATTCAGTTGGGTACGACGGCGTAGCGCCCGGCTGAAGAGTACATTGACAAGGCATCTCACCGAGCCTACGAATCGAGTGTGGTCTAAATTACGATAAATCGGTTCTGTCGTCCCGAGTCGAGGAGGAATCCAATGACGGACGCAGCAGGCGGAAAAGACAGGCCCGGGGCGGGCCCGCATTGTGAGGAGCTGTTCGCAGACGGTGTGCCGCTCAACTGCTATCTAAATTACAATCCGCAGTCCGAGCGGGTGGAAATTGTTCGGATGATGCCCCCCAGCGTTCAAGATGAACTGGTGAATGACTTCCCCGACGAAGATTCAGCCCGGGAATGGATCCGGCATGAGGTTCGCGCCAACAGACTGCCTTAGGGCCTGTTCACATTTCCGGCGTCAGGACTCCAAATCGTCTTCAACGTAGAAGGGGAGAGTTGTCATCACTTTCGCGGCAGTGCCCTGATCGCCCGGCTTTCGCATCCAGCGAAACGTCAAGACGCCGTTTTCTGTCGCCACGGAAAAGATTTCGGTGAACGTACGGAAAACCTCGCCGTCGTACTTGTAAAGGGTGATGCTCTTCATCGGTTGACCTCTGAGCTGGATTATAGCCAGACAGTACCGAAGGATGACCTGCGTCGGCGGGTTGCAGCGGACCGCAAGCGGGTCAGGGAATCGGAGTACCCGTTGCGTTGGTGCGGACGTAGGTGTTCGCGGCGCCGCCAGACGAGCTGGCGATGAACTGTGTCGAACTCAAGAACCGAATGCTGTTGTAGATCACGACTCCCATCACTGCCGGCGCCTGGGCCGGTGTACAAGCGCCGAGAACACAAGTCTGTTTGGGCGAGAAATCCTTCCATTCGTAGCTAAGGGTGCTTTGCGCGGCGTTGAACTGGTAGGTGCCCGCGAGCGTGTAGCTCATGCCCATTCTGTTCTGGATGGTCGACTGGATGATGCCATTGGACGTGAAGCTGGTGGTGACTATCAGCCCGGAGGGAAGGTTCCAGTTGATCGTCGTAGACCAGGTGCCGACCAAGGCCTGAGAAGATGGGGCCTGAGAAGGCTGCGTCTGGAAGGGCTGGGCCTGCGATGGAACCGGGGCCGGCGAGCCCAACGGCGCCGCGGCAGCATTCGGTGCGGACGGTGAGCAGGTTGCAACGGCCAGAGCGGCCAGCAGAGTGAGAAGGTTACGGGCCATATCAACCCCCGAAGCGAGAGAATTCAAGGCTCCACTTTATCAGATTTCGGACGCGACTCGAGCGGCGGTTCAGTTCCAGAAGTCCGCTGTCGTTGTGAGGCTGTTCTCGTACCGCATGAGCGCTTCGAGGGCGATCGTCGCGCCATTGATGTCCCGCCTGACCTTATGCCATCGGGCAAAGACCGCGCGTCTTTCGTGGGGTTTCAAGCACCCATACTCGAACGTTGTCCGCAGCGATTCCCCGGAAACGCAGGACAGCGCGACTACGGCTTTGAGAGTTGATATTTTCAGCTTCAGCCTGACGCTATCCATCGCACCCCGCCTTATGCACGCTTGGCCCTGAAGTCCGTGCCGAGGTCAGAGCGGCGCGCTTTGACGGGAGTCTACGCCGGCGATGTCAACAGGATGTGATTTTATTCGTTCGGCCTTGAGTGCAGTCGAAGGCGAGGGGCCGCAAAGCGCTATCAGAGCGAACGCCTGGACTCGCAACGACCGTCACCCAATCTTCACGGGGCCAGGTCTTGGACCTGAGCCGCCAGGTCGAAGTCTTTCCCGGTGAGGCCGCCGGCGTCGTGCGTGACGAGGGCGAGACGAACGCGGTTGTAGCGAATGTCGATGTCGGGATGATGGCCGGCCTTTTCGGCCAGTTCGCCTACCTGGTTTACGAATTTGAGAGCGGCGACGAAGTCCTTGAACTCGAATTTGCGAACGAGTTCGCCGGATTCGATTTGCCAGCCAGGTATTCGGGTGAGGCGAGATTGAGCAGCGTCAGGGGAAAGAGTGGGCATGGGGTTTGACCTCAGTGGTTAGTGATTGGTGGGTAGTGATTATTGATTGCTCCCCGGGCCTAAAGGCCGGGATCATTTCTTGATGCTAATTCAGGAGCCTAAAAAACCCCGCTCCCTCCGTCGAGATTGAATATGTGCCGTCTCTACGGGACCCCGAAGGAGCTAATGGCATGGCATCCCCACGCTGAAGCGCGGGGCTAAAATCCATTGCGCCTACGGCGCGAGATTTGGGGCGAGGTTGCAGGTGCGCTGTGACGCAAAGCGAAAAGCAAAAGCAGATCCTTCGGCTCCGCTTACCCCATGATCGCGCTTCGATCACTGGAACCCAAACGCGCTCCGCTCAGGATGACACGGCGCAGCGAGTCGGGGGGGGGGGGGGGGGGGGGGGGGCGGGGGG
>CAZVYV010000555.1:0-2396 GCA_964630985.1 uncultured Occallatibacter sp. | reverse complement strand
TCGTCCTCAAACACGGTGCGAATGCGCACGTAATAATTCACCTGCATGATGGCGTGTCGCACCGTCATGCGCAGCTCGTTCTCGGGAACCTCTGGATGGCGCAGCGTCGGCAACTCCCACATCCCCGGCATCACCGTTACATTTGCGGGCCGCTGTTCCAGCAGCACTTCGCGCATGCCCAGCCCCCGACGCTTGCCAGCCGCAGTGCTTGTCCGCACAGACAGCGCATAAGCCACAATCCGGCTCGTCATCGCGGCGCGTTTCGGCGTCTTGTGCTCGCCGTGCGTCTTGCAATCCGTTGTCAGCGGGCACGCCGCGCATTGCGGATTCCGCGGCGTACAAATCGTTGCTCCCAGCTCCATCATTGCCTGGTTTGAATCGCCCGGCCGCGCCCGGTCCAGCAGCTTCCGCGCCAGATCCTCCACCTTGCGCCGCAGCGCCGCGCCGCCGCCCTTTCGGCTGCCCGCCCCCCAGCCCGCAAAGCGGCACAGCACTCGCTCCACGTTTCCATCCACCACGGCTACCGGCTCTCCGTGCGCAATGCTCGCTATCGCCGCGGCCGTGTACACGCCAATCCCCGGCAGAACGCGCAGCTCTTCCGCTTTCACCGGCAAATTGCCGCCCAGATTCGCGCTCACAAACTCCGCCGCCTTGTGCAGCATGCGCGCCCGCCGGTAGTAGCCCAGCCCGCTCCACATCGCCAGCACATCCTGCTCCGGCGCCAGCGCCAAGGCCACCACCGTCGGAAACCGCCCCATAAACTCCCGGTAGCGCTCCACCACAACCGCCACGCGCGTCTGTTGCAGCATGATCTCCGACACCCAGATCGCGTAAGGGTCCGTGCTCCGCCGCCACGGCAAGTCGCGTTTGCTGCGCGCGTACCACTCCAGTAACCGCGCGCTCGCCGCTCTTAACTTCGCCCGCCCCTCGTCAACCCGTGCCATGCGCTCAGATTACGGCATTTACTCGGTCCAGCGTCGCAGGCGCGATCCGCCCCGGCCCGCGCCAGATCTGCTGCACTGACCAGAAATGTGTATTGCCCCGCCTCGGGCGCGTTGCTAGATTGGAACTCAAATTCCCATTCTGGCGAGGTGTGCCTGCCAACTGGCAATTTTGCGGGCCAGTTAACTGCGGCGCATCTATGCTGAAGGGTCGCCAAGCCAATTGCACCATCCGCTGGCGAATCGATCGGAGACTTCGTGAAACGACTTGCTTGCTTTTTGACGCTCACTCTGCTGGCTGCATCCACGGGCCTGTTCGCCCAAAGCTCTGACCAGCCCGCTCCGCCACAATCCAGGGCCGAGAAAGGCGAGTCACCGGCTCCCTTCTCGCGTCTCGCCATCTCTGGCGGCGTCGGCGCCAACGGCATCAATATGCAGGTCGCCGTCGAGGCCAACCGTTACATCAACATTCGCGGCATCGGCAACTACTTCAGCTATAACGTCTCGAACGTCACCATCGACAATAACAACGGATCGAACGGCATCAGCGTCAGCGGCAATCTGAACTTCGCCACCGCGGGGGTCGCGTTGGACCTTTATCCGTTCCCCAATCACGGATTCCGTTTGAGCCCCGGCGCCGTTTTCTATAACCAGAATGCAGTCACCGCCACCGGTATCGCCGCCGCCGGAACCAGCTTTACTTTTGGTTCGCAAAAGTATTACTCCGACACCGTCGACCCGCTCAACATCACCGCCGCTCTCGGCCTGAACAAAAACAAGACCGCCTTTTCGATGACCACGGGATGGGGAAACCTCATCTCCCGCCGCGGCGGCCACTTCTCCGTTCCCTTCGAGATTGGCGCGGTCTTCACCGGCTCGCCCACTCTTGCCCTCAATCCCACGGGCAACGCTTGCCTCACGCAGGCCGATGCGGCAGATAACGGTCCATCCTGCGAAAACATGGCCACCAATTCCACGGCGCAAGCAAACGTCGCCGCCGAAGTCGCCAAATACCAGAAAGACCTCAACGTCCTTCCGGTCTATCCCATCCTGTCCATCGGCATCGGCTATAACTTCAAAATCCGCTAACCCGCGGACGTCCCACTGTCGATGTCTCGCAAAAAATCCGGGCCCGCAGGCCCGGATTCTGTTTTCTAACGACTAATCACTAACCACTATCCACTAACCCAGCATCTCCCCCACAATCTCCGCCGCTGCCTCGAGCGCCGCATCGATCTGCGTCTGATCCTTCCCGCCAGCCTCCGCGATCTCCGGCTTCCCTCCGCCCGATCCGCCTACAATCTTTGCCACCGCGCCCACGAGTTTGCCTGCCTGGATGCGTTTCGTCAGTCCCGGCGTCACTCCCGCGATAATCGCGACTCTTCCCTCAGGCTGCGCCGATCCCAGCACCACCACGCCCTCGCCGAGCTTCTGTTTCAAGTTGTCCACCAGCGT
>CAZVYV010000554.1:0-2408 GCA_964630985.1 uncultured Occallatibacter sp. | reverse complement strand
ATCCCTTGCCGCGTGACGGGAACCGGAACTGAGCCTTCATGGGCGAAGATCGGATACAAGTCCTGATCGGTAATGGACTGACTCCCCATGCCGCCCGGAGAGAAATCAATGCCATCGTCCACGCGGAAGAAGATTTTCCCACCGCCTTCCACTGCCACACATCGGGAGATGAACAACCCTCGCTTGATCGACGTAGCCTGCAAGCTCCAAGTCGAACCGCTCACTCCCGTAACCGTAGCCAGCGCATTGAAGAAGTTCGGCATGATGAGCCAGAACCGCTTGATTGACCCTAAGACTCCCCGCCCTGCACTCATCGCGCCTCCCACTAGGGCTTCGTCGGGAGAGGTAACATCCTGCTGATTGGTATCTGGCCATGAATCGAGGTTCGACCCTTTGCACCAGTACAAGGTTCCGGGCCGGAGAGGATCACCGACCCCGAAAGTGAAATTGATGTTATCGGTTGGCCCGAAAAGGATCGGCAATGGTTGTGCCGCCAGTATGGGTTCGGCAATGTTGTAAACCAGATTCGTTCCATCGGGCACTCCGGGAATCAGCACGGAAGTTGGGCTAGTTGGCCGAGCAATGAACGAGTATGCCAACTGTGTAGGGCTTCCGATGAGAATGACCGTACCGGCTAACCAGCGAATATTGAACAACGTACCACTTACCCATGTGATTACACCTCCGCTCACATTCACTACGCCCGCTGCCGGAAGATCAATCGACGGTACAGGCTCGAAGTCGTCCAACTGCATGAGTTGGTTTCCCGCCGCCGCAAGGTCACTCAGTGCGTCTACAATCGGCGTGTTGTAGATTACCCCTCCAACCGTTCCTCCGAGGCCGTCATTCGGCCCTGTAGCAACGTAGGTGAAATCCGCTAACCCTGCGTCCTGACGGTAGTAATCCACCTTGTCCACTTGTGGGTCGGGCGACCATACCGAATCAATCGTGTTGTCCAGTACCGGCGTGAGTTGCGGCGTGGTCGTAGGGCTAGGATTCGACTGCGCTCCGGTTGCCGATGATCTATACTTGTACGCATACGAAACATTTGTTCTAACACCCGAGGGGAGTGGTGGGAGCACGGTAGGGGTCGCGCCGGGTTTAGCCGATGCGGAAAGAATCAGCGATCTCCCGGTATGTTCCCAATAGTCCCAATCCATTTCAATCTGATACGCGCCTGCTGCGGGGAAGGTGACTTGAATCGTCTGCGTCACCGCCCCACCTGTACCATTCGGAACGCTCACATACACCAGAGGTAGGGAATCGACAACAGTGACGGTTTGTCCGTTCGGTCCGGTAACATATCCGCCTGTCACCGTCGCCCCGCCGCCGATGCCGAACATGACCTGATCTTTGTTCTTGATCGTAAACGAGTAGATTCCCGGCCCCGGAATCCAGAGACTTCCTACTACGCAGACATTGAAATCCTGATAGCCTTCAGATTCTAGCGCCGGAGAGAAAAGCACAATCGAACCAACGACGGTGCCTACGGAATTAAGCGTGTTCCACTGGACAGGTACGGTGCCGTCTTCTGGAGTTGAGTCGAACTCCCATGAGTTGTTGCTGACGTTACCCGCTGCGGTGCCGATGGTGCGCGGGATGCCAGTACCGCTATCGTTCGGATTCTTCCAAATGTAGTTACTGACCGGGCCGGAGTGCGGAGAGTCTCCCCAGAAGTAGGCAGTGATGTTGCCCAAGGTCGCTACGTTCGTGGCAATGGCTGAGGTTGTGACCGTCCAAGCAATCGAGAACGATCCTAAATTGGCAGGACCGTGAAACGTGTTTGCAGATGAGTTGATTCCAACCTGTAACTGAGTCGCACCTGCGGGAACCGTCAGCGTGGCTCCTGCTCCGATGTTGACTGGCCCTGTAGCGGGAACCGATACCACCACATTCCCTGCACCATCGGTAAACGCGCCTACCACGATGGAGGCGCCGGGAATGAAGTTGCCGGGGAAAGTTGCAAGCACCGAGCCTGTGTCACCCGGAGCGTGAATCGTGCCATTCACCGTAGCCGTTCCAGTGACGGTAAGCGTGACAACCGCTCCTGCAACTGGCGTCAGTATGATCACCGGAGCGGTTCCATCCACTGCGGAAGAATGGCCGTAGTTCAGTGTTGGGTTCGTGCCGCCTACGTTCGTCCAAGGTATCGACGTGGCCGGGAGCGCATCTACGCCAGAGGTGACCGAACTCTGCGTTGAGACGGTAGGCGCGAGTTGCGGCTCCTTCACTCCCATCTTGTAAGTCAAGCCATCCGACCTGACCTTATTCATTCCGTTGGTAACGAAACTAACTGGAGTTCCGCTGATCAGATACTTCGTGAGTAACGTGACTGAGCCTTGCGGGGCAGTATCTCCGATGTACGCCCACGGCTGAACGGAAGTGTCTGGCCGGAATGGAACGATGGA
>CAZVYV010000553.1:0-2410 GCA_964630985.1 uncultured Occallatibacter sp. | reverse complement strand
AGCGAGCGCTGGAGCTCACCGGGACCGGTTCCGACATCCAGCACGACGCCGGAGATGGGCGCAAAGATGGGAACGGTGTCAGACGTTGAGTTTTCGTCGAAGCCGAGAACATGCAGCGCCTGGCGGGCGCGGTCGAGCTCGGAGTGATCCGATTGGTCGAGGGCCAGGAGATCGTCATAATCTCGCTGCGCCATGACGTCGTGCGCCAGCAACTCTTTGGCCCGGGCGAGTTGCAAGTCGGCGCGGGCGGCCTCGATCTTTGCTTTCTCAAAATCGGAGCGGGCCTGCGCGGCATCGCTGCTCTGCATAGTTCCGATCGTTTCTCCCTTGCGGACCTGCTGGCCGGGGAGAATGCGGAGCGAGAGAACGCGGCCGCTGATCAGCGGGTAAACGTGAACCATCTCCGTCGGATTGGCCGTGATGCGCGCGGGCAGCACGAGCTGGGTGGCTGCGGATTGGCGATGAACGACGACGGTCTGGATCACCTGCTGCTGGGGAATAGAGGTTTGCGGCAACGAATCGCCGCGCCTGCACGCAACCGGCACGAGCAGCACAGCAAGAGCGAGAGCAAAAAGAGGAAGCTGTTTCATGGCACGATCTCCGTGGCGGCGGCGAAGCTGAGCTGGTGAACACTGAGCCAAACCTGCTGGTTGGCAGCGAGCGCGTCGAGATGAATCTGGCGGTAGTCGCGCAGCGCGTCAAGGTAGTCAAGCAGCGTGGTACCACCATTTCTGTAGCTGAACTCGAGGTTGGCGCGCACGCGGTCGGCTTCGTCTACGTAGTGGCTGTTATAGCGCTTGGCCAGATCTTGCGCGGCATCGTAGGCGGCCCATGCCTGGTCCACGTCATTGAGAACCTGGTTGCGAGCCGCCGTCTGCGATAGACGCGCAGACTGCGCTTCAAAACGCGTTCGCTCCTTCTCGCCTTGATTGCGGTCGAAGATGCGCAGCGGGATGGAAACCTGAAATCCGACGCTGTTGTAAACGCCGACGCGTTCGTACTCGCCGCCGAGAGTGGGATCGGTTGTCGCGTCGGCATCGGCCAGCTTCACATTCGCGTCGGCCTCCGTAACCGACTGGACGGCGGCGCGGTAGTCAGGGCGCGAGGCAAGAGCCTGCTGCTCAACCTGGTCCTGAGTCATGGAAATCGCAGGCGGATCCAGCGAGCCCGTAATGTCGAAATCGGCGGATGGCTTTTCGATTCCCATCAGCAATTGCAAAGAGTCAGCGGCCTGAACGAGATCGAGCTTCGCGCTGTCGAAGTCGGACTCGAATTCGGCGAGCTGGAGATCGATGCGCTCGAAGTCGGTTTTGCTGACGTCGCCGGCATTGAGGCGAGCCTGGCTGAGCTTTACGGTCTGGCGGTAGCCGTCCAGGTTATCCTGCGCCACTCTCAAAGCTGCTTTGGCGGCAAGCATATTCGTGAACGCATCCTTGACCTGAAGTACCGTCTGTCGCTCCTGGTCGTTGTACTGGCTCTGAGTAACGCTGGTTGTGGTTCTCGCGATATCCAGGCGCCAGCGGCGTTTTTGTCCGAGCTCGAAGAGGCGGTTCACGTTGGCGACATAGGTATAAGGACTGCTGGGGTTGTTGGCGGGCAAAGTTACATCGGCTCCAGAGAGCGTGAAGTTCGGGTTCACGCGAAGTCCCGCGGTGATTTCCGTTGCGTGGGTTGCGGCAACATGCTTTTGAGCGGCCAGAAGCGAGGGATTCATCGCGCGCGCAATGTCCAGCACCTGTGGCAGCGTGAGCGGAGCCGGCGCCTGGGCACTAGCCGCGGTGCACGCGACGACTAGAGCCAGGATTAACCCGGATCTGGAGCGGCTGAGTTTCATGATGCAAAGTCCATTCATCGCACAAGTGCGATCGATTATGAGCAGCGAAAGTTCTGATGGCAAAAGGGGAAACGCTTGTCAGGCGGCTGGAGGGGGCCTGGACCACTGAGTGAATGCGTGTGCTGTGTCCTTGGCAGGAACGGCGAAATCGGCGGACAGGAGAGAGAACCTCGTCAATAGGCTCGGGCGCCGACAGGGCACCACGAGCGCAACGACGCCGGGCGTGTCATGATTTGCCTGCTGGAAAGAGATAAGGTGGTCGCGCTTCCCTGCGCTCCGCTCGACCTCGGCAGGATTGTTCGCCGCCTGCAGATCATCGGTGATGGAGATGACGGGCAGCAGGATTGCGGTGAGCGCGGCAAGCGAGACGAGCTGCAATGCGATCGTGGGAAGAATGGACGCGGATCTCGCGTGGCGCCGGCGCACAAGCCAACTGCTCCAGAGGGCGGCTGTGACCGCCGCCCAAACGAGATTGCAGAGCAATTCCATCAATCTGAGAGATTATACCGAAGCGATCTTTTCATTGGGGTAAATAGAACGAGGAATGACACTTGCGGGTAATTACCGCTGGAAGAT
>CAZVYV010000552.1:0-2411 GCA_964630985.1 uncultured Occallatibacter sp. | reverse complement strand
GGGCAGCGTGCCTCGGCCTTTCCCAGGTCGAAGATAATGTCCTGGCCCTCGAGGCGCTTCACCGTCGCGTTCAGTACTTCTTTCTCGCGGTGCGCATACTCCTGGAAAACCGTATCGCGCTCCGCTTCGCGTACCTTCTGAAAGATGATCTGCTTGGCCAATTGCGCGGCGATGCGGCCCAGCGGGCTCGTGTCCCGATAGATGCGGATCTCGCTTCCCACTTCCACGCCCGGGGCCATTTCATTGGCCTCCGCAAGCGTGATCTGATTCACGGGATCTTCGATCTGTTCATCGTCGGCGACCACCGTCTTGTAGATGTAAGCCGTGATCTCGCCGGTATCCTTGTTCAGTTCCCCACGCATGTTCTCCTGGGTCTTGTAGAACTTGCGCGTCGCCAGGGCAATAGCTTCCTCGACCGCGCCCACGACGATGGCGGGATCGATGCCCTTCTCGGAACTCAGAAGCTCGATACTCTGATACAAAGCGCTGGTTGCCATACTCGTTTTGAACTCTCTTATTCGTTCCGCGTCGTCCGGCCCAAAATGCGGGCTGCTAACGGCGCTGTTGTCTTCGATTGAAGGCAGAAGCACAACTGACAGCCCATCCACCTTCAAGCTGAGAGCTAAAAGCTAAGAGCTAATAGCTTGTTTGCTAGATTTCCGGAACCAGGTTCGCCTTCTCAATATTGCTGAGGGCGATCTCCACCGCGTTTACGCCCGACTTGCGGCTCTTGCTGTTCTGTTTCACGGCCGCCAGGTCAATCACGATGCTGGGTGCCCCCGGTCTCGATTCTGAGACCGGGGAACCTCCCGCCATCAATCTTCCCTGCCAGTGCCGGTTATTGCGGATCGGTTCAAAGGTCCGCACTTTCACCAGACAACCGGCAAATCGCTCGAAGTCCTCTGGTCGGCTCAATTTCCGATCCAACCCGGGTGAGCTGGCCTCCAGCGTGTACTCGCTGCCCGGAACCAGGTCCTCCACATCGAGCAAAACCCCAAAATCGCGGCTGAACGCCGCGCAATCCTCGTGCGTTACGCCGGAAAGCTGCTCGATGCTGAGCGAACCTTCTCTCAGTCTCTCCGGCAAGTCCTCCGAACCGTCCTCGTTTCGGACTGCATCCAAGCGCGCTTTCAGTTCTGCTCTGCCCTCGGCGTTCTTTTCGAGCGACACGCGCAGCGCGCGTTCCTTTGCTGAACCGGTGAACTCGATGTCAACCACGTCGAGTCCATGCGAGGCGGCCACTCGCTCCGCCGCCTTCCGGATTTCGTCCAAGCTAACCGCCATCGACCCTGCTGCCAAACGACGGCCATTTCGCCCGTATCACATTGATTTCTCGTGATTTCCGGGTGTAATTTGCCGCAAATAAAAAGTGGGCGATAAGCCCACTCATCTCTCCGCCAGCCGGTGTGCGCACGGAACAACCTGACGGACAAATTCGTCTGCATGGCTAGAATACCGCGAATTGCCGCGGAATTCAACCTCCTAAGGCGGCCGCTTGCCCGTTTCATCGCTTCGGCAACTGAGCCCGCCCGCCGCAGAACCGGCTTCCATCTCAGTGGTAGACTCGCTGTACTTAGGACAGCCGCTATGTCACACAGAGCCCCAATATCCTCTGATTCCGAACGTCCTGAACTCGCTCAGCGCACCGCCATTCTGCAACAAGCTGCCCAGTCCGCCGTGGCATATCTTGAATCTTTGGATCACCGGTCGGTTGCGCCCAGCGCCGAAGCGGTTTCGGCAATGCGCGCGCTCTGCACTTCGCTGCCGGAATCGGAGACGGCCCCGGCCGAGGTGATTCGCTTGCTTAGCGAACTTGGAGGTCCCGCTACGATGGTGATCTCCGGTGGGCGTTTCTTTGGATTCGTGATCGGCGGATGTTTGCCTGCAGCAATGGCGGCGAGTTGGCTGGTCGACACTTGGGATCAGAATGCCGGGCTCTGGACTGCGACGCCGGTGGCAGCTGAATTGGAAGAGACGGCCGTCGAATGGGTGCGCGAACTTCTTGGTCTGCCTGAAGGGACCACAGGCGGCGTTGTAACCGGCGCAACCGTTGCCAACTATACAGCTCTCGCGGCGGCGCGCCACTTCCTGCTTGAGCGCGCCGGCTGGGATGTCGAGGCAGATGGACTTTTTGGGGCGCCCGAGTTGCGCGTCGTGGTCGGCGAGGAAGCGCATCCCTCGCTCCTGAAATCTCTTGCAATGCTCGGCCTGGGAAAGAAGCGCGTCGTGCGGGTTCCCGTGGATAGAGAGGGTCGCATGCGAGCCGACGCACTCCCGCATCTCGACGCGATGACGATTCTTTGTCTGCAGGCTGGGAACGTGAACACCGGTTCATTCGATCCTGCAAGCGCAATTTGTCCCGAAGCGCGAGCTGCTGGAGCCTGGATCCACGTCGATGGTGCGTTCGGTCT
>CAZVYV010000551.1:0-2421 GCA_964630985.1 uncultured Occallatibacter sp. | reverse complement strand
TGGCGGCGGAGATCGCGGTGCATGCCGCCCTGAACGATTCCAAAGAGGGACTGCGTGCGAGGGCCATCGGACGAGCCGTGCGACCCCGCCCAAGCGGAGCTTGGATGGGGTACTCCATGTTCGTGCGGAACCCGCCAGGGGACTTCGTCGCGGTGCGCGCGAAAGTGATCGAGCGATCGGCGGGCCCAGGCCATGGTGAGGCGGAGGCTTTCTTCGGCGCGGTCGCGATCAGCTGGGTATTCGGTGCATTCGTCGAAACTCATTACAACGTCGGCGCCAAGTGCAATCTGGACGTCGATGGAGTGCTCCGGAGTGAAGAAGTGCGAGCTGCCATCGAGGTGGGAGCGAAACTGGACGCCATCGTCAGTGACTTTACGGAGCGAGCTGAGGGAGAAGACCTGGAAGCCGCCAGAGTCCGTGAGGATGGCGCGCGGCCAACTCATAAATCTGTGAAGTCCGCCCATGCGTCGGATGGGTTCGTGACCGGGGCGCAGATAGAGATGGTAAGTGTTGCCGAGGATGATTTCCGCGCCGAGAGATTCGAGCGTGTCCTGGGGAACGGCTTTGACGGTTCCCTGTGTGCCGACAGGCATGAAGACCGGTGTCTCGACTGTCTGATGAGGAAGACAAAGGAGCCCACGGCGGCCGCCGGAGGCGGATTCGGCCAGAAGTTGGTAGATCGGGGGCACCAAGCCATTCTATCGGGGATAAGAAGCTGGGACGGTGAGCATAGGACAAAGGGAATTAGGAACTGAGGGATAAAGGAACGAGGGACCGATCGGCCCGGACAAAGCGGCGAGCTGGTCAAAATTGACCAGCTTTTATGGCGCGGACTTTGTAGGGTAATGGTTTGAAGCAAACGATTCCTGCAACAACTCTGCACGGCTACAATTCAAGACCGCCGCTTAAAAAACAATCTGCAATGGTTCCCTCCCCCGGGAATGCTGGTACGAGTCGGGAGAAATCCCGGCTCGTGTCTGTTTTGGTGCGCGCGCGAGCGGGTGGGGAGCCTGGCAAGACGCTTTGGGGCTAGAGCCGGGCGGCGGCGAGTTATTCGCCGACGTGGCCGAGGTGAATGAGGAAACCGGCGCGGGCGGTGCGGGGCTGCCCGAGCGTTGTCGTTGGCGTTTTGGAAACTTCAATGGCGCGGTTGAAAAGATTTTCGCCGGCAGCGAAGAGCTCGAATCGTTTGCCGAAATTGTGTGAGGCGTAGGCATCGAGACGGAAGTAGCCGTGGAGCAGATTGGCATTTGCGTCGTCGTCAAACTGGCGGCCGCTGAGACGGCTTTGCAAACTGACGATTCCGAGGGACGGGCGGGATGCGCGCAGATTAAGCGTGGCCAGGTTGCGGGCGACTTCGGGAATCCAATTGCCGAGGTCCTGCGTGCCGCGCGAGACCACGGCGTGCGCGTACTGGTAGCCGCCATCGACGGCGAGCCAGGAGCGGGGATGAAGTTCGTAGTCGAGTGAGACGCCGCGACTCTCGATCTGACCGAGGTTCCGGCGCATGAGCATGATGGGTGAACAGGTGGCACAGGTGGTAACGGCGACGATGGGGCGATTGACCTCGGTGAGAAAGTAGCCGGAACGGATGCTGCCCCATGAGCGCTCGGCGGCGATGCCCGCTTCCCATCCGGTGGCGCGCTCGCTGAGAAGGCTGCCATTGGGAAGCGTGAGCTGATTGCCAACCTGTGTGGAGCGGTAAAGCTCGCTGGGCGTTGGCGCGCGAAAGGCGCGAAACCCCGAGGCTGTGAGCGCCCAATGCGGCGACAGCTTGCGCGAGATTCCCAGTCGCGGATCAAAAATTCGCTCGTCGCGCTGCGGCGGCTGCGTCGCGGTCGGCAACCATGTCGACCCGTTCCACTGCGTTTCGTGGCCGTCGTAATTCTGAAACCAGTCCATGCGGCTTCCCGCGACGATCGTCCAGGCCTTGTGCTCCCACATGGCCTCGGCGTAGGCGGCCAAGTCGCGCTGATGATCGGCGAGGTTGGTGAGCGCGCCGGTGCCGGTGTACGCCTGCTCGCGATCCCAGACGCGAACGTCGTGGGCATCGGCTCCGACGACGAGCAACAAACCTGCGCCGAATGGCTGGCTCCAATGTGCAGCCGCGCCTAGCTCATTGTCGGGAACGTAAGAAAATTTGCTCGGCGTCTCGCCGCAGCGATAGGTGCAAGTGGCATCGCCAAAGTTGGGAAGATTCGAAATGCTCGAGAAGGTCTGGCGATAGCGCTCGTCCGATCCGTAGAGGCGCAGGGCGAGCGAGGTGCTGCGCGCATTTTGCCAATCGGCGCCAGTCGAGTAACGGATGAGCCGCGTGGCGTTGATCTGGTACGGAGTCCCGTTGTGGCGCGACTCGTCGAAACCAGTCCCACGCACGAAGAGCTTGAGATTGCCAAAGTCGCGGCGAGCAAAAACGAGGGC
>CAZVYV010000550.1:0-2423 GCA_964630985.1 uncultured Occallatibacter sp. | reverse complement strand
AAGCTAGAAGCTAGAAGCTAGAAGCTAGAAGCTGCCTCGCCCCCCCAGCGCCTCAAACAGCGTTGCGGAGTCGGTCAGCCTGCTCGCCGTCGCATTCTCTTGATCCAGCGCCGTCTGCAGTTGCTGCCGCTCTGCGTCCAGCAGGTTCATCTCGCTGATCCCGCCGGCATCGAATCGCTTCGCCGCAATTTCAAACGCGTCATCCGCATCCCTGGCGGCAGCACTGCGCGCTTTCAGCGTCTCCGCATCGCGCTCCGTTGCATAGAGCGCGTCTGCCACCTGACGAAAACTCTCCACCACCGCGCCTCGATATGCGCTCTCCGCCTCGTCGTACGCGTCCTCAGCCTTGCGCTTCTCGGCCTGAAGCGCTCCGCCGTTGAATATCGGCGCCGCCAGGGCCGCGCCCACGTTCCACACGTCGCCGCCCGAGTTGAATCGCGTCCCCGATCCCCCGGCGCTTCCTGTCAGCACAATTTGCGGAAACTGGTTTGCCGTAGCCACGCCCACATTAGCGCTCGCCTCGTGCAGCAGCGCTTCTGCCGCACGAATGTCCGGCCTCTGCCGTACCAGTTCCGAGGGCACCGTGAGTGGCAACTCCTCTGGAAGATGTAAAGCGCTCAGCGAGATGACGTCCACATGCGCTTCCGCTGGGCTCAGTCCCATCAACACCGCGAGCTGGTCGTTGATCGTGTCCAGTTGCAACTCGAGCGGTGGAATGGCCGCCTGCGTCTGCGCCACCAGCGTCCGCTGGCCTTGCACATCGAAATCCGAAACGCCGCCCGCCCGCTCGCGGTCTTCTGCAATTTTTAACTCCTTCTGCTCGACGTCGAGCACTTTCCGCGTAATCTCGATCTGCTGGCGGATTTGCGCCTGCCGGATCGCCGCCGCCACCACGTTACCCGCAAGCATCAGTCGCGCGCCTTCGATCTGCCACCCTTCGTAATCTCTCTGCGCCTTCAGTGCCTCAATCGCTCGCCGGTTCGCTCCGAACATATCGAGCGCATACGAAACTGCGACCGATCCGTTCAGCAGCGTGAACGGCGACGGGTTAGGGAAGGGAATTCCAAACGCTGCCAGGTTTAGCTGCTCCTCGGTCACTGAAGCATTGCCCGTCACCGTCGGATACTTCGTCGCTCCTGTCCGCGCAATCACCTCTTCCTGCGCCTGCTTCAGTCGCGCCGTCGCCTGTTCCAGCGTCGGGCTGTTCTTGAGCGCCTGCTCCACCATCGTATTCAATTCAGGCGAGTGAAACGCCGTCCACCAATCAGCCGGAACCGTTGCTTGCTCATTGAACCGCTGTGCGCTGCCTGCCGGGCCATCGCTGCTCGCCGTCTCAGCCGGCAACGGCTGCGGCGTGTAGTTAGTCACCGTCGGTGGTGCCGGCGCGCGATAGCGCGGTCCCACCGTGCAGCCCGCAAAACTCAGCGCCGCCAGTCCCGCCGCTCCGCTCATCCACTTCGCCCATCGCTGCATTGTCGCCCTCCTCAGTCGAGAGTTCTCCGGTAAGTCGCCAAAGCCACGCCCATCACCACTACGGTGAACACCATCATGGGCCACACGCTGGGCCACGAATCCGCCCACCCATTGCCCTTCAGCAGAATCCCGCGAACCAGCCGGTTGAAATATGTCAGTGGCAACAAGTTTCCAATCACCCGTGCCCATCCCGGCATGCCTTTGAACGGAAACATGAACCCCGACAGAATGATGTTGGGCAGAAAATAAAAGATCGCCAGTTGCACCGCCTGCAGCTGATTCCTTGCCAGCGACGAAAAAGTAATTCCCACCGTGAGGTTTGCCGCAATAAAGAGCAGCGCCGAGAGATACACGGCGAAAACGTTGCCGAAGAACGGCACGAAAAACACATAGCGGGCGGCCGCAAGAATGATGGATGCCTGGATAAGCCCAATTCCAATGTATGGAATCAGCTTTCCCGTCATCACTTCCAGTGGCGTCGACGGCATCGCCAGCAGGTTCTCCATCGTGCCGCGCTCGCGCTCGCGCGTCACCGCCAGCCCAGTCATCATCACCATGGTCAACGTCAGCACCATCCCCATCAATCCCGGCACCACGTTGTATTGCGTAATCTCATCCGGGTTGTAGAGCGGATGCACGTCCACGTTGAACGGCGCGGCCCCGCCCGCGAGGTTCGCCAGCGGGCCGGTCAGCTCTCGCTGAATGACCGATTGCGTAATTCCGCTCACTGCGGCCAGCGCACTACCCGTTGTCGTCGGATCAGTTGCGTCAGCCTCGATCAGGATCGACGGCTTTTCGCGTCGCAGCACCTGCCGTGTAAATCCCGCCGGAATATTCACCACAAATAAGAGCTTGCCCTGTGCCAGCGCCTCGCGTCCCGCTTCTTCGTTAGGCAGCCGCTCCACAATCTTGAAGTAAGACGAGTTCTGCATCGACTCGATAAAATCGCG
>CAZVYV010000549.1:0-2434 GCA_964630985.1 uncultured Occallatibacter sp. | reverse complement strand
ACAACATAGCCCATCTCTGTTTCAATAGTGCCAGCAAATACAGGTATGTTTTGTTCTGTATCAGATTGAGAAGTAAGCCTAGGCACACGTCCCACTCCTTGCACAAGTTCAATAGCATTGTAGCTTAGAGTACCTATTGTCTCCCTTTGTCTTACCGGATTAAAAGGTACATCTTCTTCTACTACAAACCCAGACTCTTTGCGGCGGCATCTAAGTAGGCGAACTATGCAACTATGTAATCCATCTTTAATAGGATACTTAGCAGGCAAATTGTTCCACAGTTTAGTGGCTTTGTCTATTTCATTCTGGTTAATGTTAAAGACAATTTTATCTAATTCAGGTGGTAAAGTATCATGATACTCTTGCTCCAAATCAACTCGTGCTCTACGTCCATAGTATTGAGGGACAAGTTCATCCGTATGGTGCAACGACAAGCCTACTCCACCAGCCTTAAGAGTATAGAAACAAAAGTGAGTAAGACCAGCTTGAAACTTATCAATCTCACTCTGTCTTTCCTCCTTAGTCTGTATTCCTAATCGCCATTCAGGAGGAAAGTCTTCTATGGTTCTATCTTCCACATCTTCAAGGCCCATATCAGCAATGATTTCTTCTGCTGTAAGACCCATTGCTTCTAATGCTTCTTTCTTTTTCTTAATGAGTTCCTTGTTTTTCTGTTTCTCATTAAGAGCGGTTTGTCCTCCGCCCCAAATGATACTAATGTCATCTCTACTTACACCGTGATGTAAGATAAGTCTTTTGATGGAAGCAATGATAGAACCTTTATACTTTTTATTACAAACAGCAGCGCGCCCTTCTTTTACTATTTGAACCATGCGGTCTGCATCAGTGTCAGCATGTTCCTTTTCAGCGGCCATCATAAACGCTGTCATAATGGCAAACATACACTCAGTCTGTGCTCCTTCTACTCCTTTAAGAGCGTCAGCTTTAGCCTTACGTTCACAGAATAAGTCCCATGCTTTAAGGTATCGTTGCTTTGATTCATCATTAGTAAATTGAATGACCTTAACCTTGTTAAGACCCTTAAACTGAGACTTAACTCCAGTCACTCTAACAATATAGTCTTTCAAGTCTTCCATCAACCGATCTATAGAAGCTTGTACATAGTCAAAAGGAGCAGCAGGATAGGCTATGATACCAGCATAGGTTTGCCAGTTGTCATTGTTGAGTTTAGTGCCTTCAGGAAAGGGAGATCTTATTCCCAAGATGTAAGTAATATCTTTGTGAGTAGATACAGCAAAGCATTTAGCTTCTGATACTCTAGTAAATGGAGTAGCAGACACACAAATGAGTTGTGCATTCTTCTTAATGTCAGAGTACGCACACATGATTTGTCCTTGTGTACTACCCCTGTTGCGTATAGTGGCTACGTTCTTGGCGCCTTGAGATTCATCAAACCAAGTAACACAAGGATTAAGATTAGGCTTCCAAGAGAATTCAACAACAGGATCTCCTTGAACAATCTTTTCTGTTTTTAAGACCCACATCTTGCCTTTGTTGCTTCTTAGCATCTCAAAGTTAATAACTTCCACATCAGCAACAGGCGCAAGATTACACATCTTAAGAACGCGTCCTGTTTGTTCTATGACAGTAGATTTAGTTACTAGTAGGTAAGGAGTATGTGACCAAGTTCTATTCTCATGGTAGCCTATATACCACAAGACTTTGCTTACTAAGACCATCACATAAGTCTTACCTGTTCCAGTAGGAGACAAAAGAAGAACACCTGACTTACCTTTGCGCGGATAAGCAACAGGATCTAAATAAGCTTCTTTATACTTATCAATGTCAGCAAAGTTAGCAGGATCTAATCCAACTATCTTGTGAAGTATTTCTCTGACAGCTTTCTTTTGAAACCAATAAGCAAAGATTTTAGAGTCAGGAATATCAAACAAGCCATAGTTGGTCTTGTTAAATGTCCCATCTATTAGTGGTTTCTCTTCGCTTTGTTGAGTGATGTCTTTGGCGCGGAGGCTTGTCGCTGTTTCTCTGCCTGTAACAACCTCAGTTGTCGGCTCAATTTTAGCTTCTCCTCGGTCATTATCAGTTCCAATTCGAGCAACTTCCAATCCAGTACTACCATACTGAGTAGCTTGTTCTGCATCGGTTGCGTTAGGTATATCTTTTGGCCGTTCCAGTACAACCACTTGGTTTGATGTTTCTGTTTTGGACGAATTGTCCCTACCCGCCGACGGGGTCTGTATGTTTTCATGTTCTAGTTGTTCTTTTTGTTTTTGTAGATAGTCTTTAAGGTCAGGCCACAATAGAGGTCTATTGTCCACTTGTCCAGTTCCAACGAAAGTCCAAAGATCAGTCCAAGTAGTTATCTTTCCTATTTGAAACTGTAACGTTAGTCTGTTCTGAAACTGCTTAAGTTGAGTCTTTTGTTTGGCTAAGAGTTTGGGGTCTGTCATAT
>CAZVYV010000548.1:0-2443 GCA_964630985.1 uncultured Occallatibacter sp. | reverse complement strand
TACCAATAGACGGCGATCCGAGTATCTGGTTCCAGACGATCTCGAATGTCCGCTCCTTGAGAGTCTGTCCGGCCTGTGGGATAGGCGAGCACTCGCCGAGCGCTCCATTCAATAACTGGAATTGCGTGCCGACGCCTGGAAGAACAATCGTTCCGCTCGCCGATAGCGTATCGTTCAACTGGTCTTCGGCTTGCTGCCATGCGTCGAAGAACGCGCAACTCGGACTGTCGGGCTGAAGATGATAGGTGACCGGCTTCGATACCCAAATCTTTCCGGCCGACTGAAACCCGTCGACGCCCATCTTCGTGATGTTCTTGCGGACGTTTCCAGCGCTATAGATGTCATCCGTCGTAAAACGCTGGAGCGTCACACCGTTCGGAAAGATCGTCGTAACCGAGATGACGATCGTAGCATTGGCGGAAGTAATGGACATGTGACGTTACCTCGTTTGAACCTTACTGCGCCTCGATTGATCCGATGTTGATGGCTTGCACCGATCCCTCATCAACATAGTAGAAATTTACGATCGGAGAGCCGCGCGCCTTGCGCACCGTGGCACCGGGATCGTTGACCTGAAGATAGTAGCCCTGCGACTGAAGCACCGATGCGATGTTGGCTCCCGCAGATTGATTGATCTCGGATATCTCGGATGCTGATAGCGTCACGCCAGGAGCATAGGCGCCGAAGTTCAGGCCTTGCAGAATTGGACCAGGGGCCTGCGGCGTTCCGGTCATCGCGAGCGCGAATGCAGCGTATCCAGCCGTGGTGTATGGAAAACTCTTTACCGCCAGCATATAGTTGTAGACCGTGGCCACGAACAGCGCGTTGAGCCAGATCTGATTTACATAACTGTCGATCCAGTTGTACGGACCAGAGATAGACCCGCGCTGGAAATTGATCGATATCTGGTTCGGCAAAGAATTGTAGCCGACGAAGTTGTATCCGTTTCCGATCGATCCGGTCTGCAACGGGTTGCCGCCTAGATTGATCGCGGCCTGAAGCGTGGTCACGGCCGCGCCCAATCCGGTCTGGGTCCGATACGCCATCGTGGTTCGGCCGCCCTTGGCCGTAAAATCGATGGCCGCGACCATACCGGCCAGCGATGCCGCGTGATTGAAATCTATCGGCTGATAGATCGGTACCGTGCCTGAATAGTTGAGCGTCGTCGTGCACTGATAGCCGAGGCTCGTCGTGTCCGGCACCGAAAGTGCTGGGGTGAGGTCAGGATCTGCTGCGAGGTAGGCGTAGCGGGGTGCGACGGAGTTGGTCCACGCCGCGAACAGGAGTTTCTGCGTGTTGCCTGCGCCCTGGTCAGGATCGAAATTGTGGAAGAACGTCGCCCAATTGGTCGTGAGCCCGACGATGGTATTCATGAAGGTCGCGGGCACCGCCGCCGCTGCGCCCTGCGACAGCGTGGCGCCGGTCGCGGCGGTAAGCAGGAGCGACGCGGAAAGCGTCCCAGTCGCATAGGCTGCGGTCGATGGAACCCCCGTAATTCCAGACGTGATCACGAACCCGCCCGACACCGAATCGAATGTCACTAGCGGAGCCGTCGCAATAGCGGTCATGGCCTCTGCCGCGATATAACCTTGCTGGGAGCCGCTGATCCGATAGGTTCCTACCCCCCCGACCGGCCCGGAAAGCTGCGCAGTGATCACCGGAGCCCCGGTAACAGCCGCTCCAACCACGGTCTGGCCAACCGCAAGAGATACGACGGATTCTA
Source organism: uncultured Occallatibacter sp. (assembly GCA_964630985.1). Taxonomy (GTDB): domain Bacteria; phylum Acidobacteriota; class Terriglobia; order Terriglobales; family Acidobacteriaceae; genus Telmatobacter. Next base: position 720 of record CAZVYV010000548.1, on the reverse strand, counting down.
CCGTCACGTTCAGCACGGTCGTCGCGGTGGTGCACGTCCCGGTCGCCGTGGTCGCGGCACTGGTGACATAGACGCCGGCCCCGCCCGTCGTGCCGCTCGTTTGGCTGAGGATCGTCACAGAAGCGCCAACACCTGTTCCTGTCACGGTGTCGCCTACCGAGATCAAGCCAGTAACTACCGTCGTGGTCAGGTTGGTTCCGGACCCTGATCCGGTAAAGGTCGCGCCCAGCGACGCGGTAAAACTCGCTTCGGTCGGATCGGTGAACGCCGCTTGGATCGCTGCCGCGACCGCCGAAAAGCTGCTGAGCCCGGTAAACGAGATCGAAGAAATAACGTGCGGATAACCATCCATCACCACGGTGAGAGACCCTGATAGCGCCTGGAGCTGGGCCAGCGAGAGCGCGGCGAACGCATTACCGCCCCTGAGCCACGCCGCGACAGCGGTCAGATTGTATTGCACGAATAGCATCGCGCCAGGAACCGCTGTGGCTCCAAGTGATCCGCCGAAATACCCGGTGCCTCCGGGGTTACCGGCCAACGTTGTGCCGCCGTTTGCATTGATCGACTCGACCGTGCCCGATCCGAAATACGAGGTCACAGCCGCCCCGTTGGCGAATGACAACACGGTCCCGACAGGCACGCGCGTGTTCTGGGTTAGGCACAATCCGTTGAGATTGAGCGCGCCGACGCCGACGCTGATCACGCTCGGTTGTGAGACTA
>CAZVYV010000547.1:0-2459 GCA_964630985.1 uncultured Occallatibacter sp. | reverse complement strand
GCTTATCGCAGCATTCTCCAGCAGCAGATGGGAATCCGTCCCGCCGAAATCGTCACCGCGCGCGAGTTAGGTGCCGGCGAACGCAGCGCCCTGGTCGCGGAGCTGGCCAAGCTTGCCGGGGCAAAAATCGACCCGAGTTTCAAGCTCGACTCATCCATTCTCGGCGGCGCCGTGGTGCGCATCGGCTCCACGGTCTACGACGGCAGCGTACGCGGCCGCCTCGACCGTTTGAAAGAAGCATTAACCACCGGCTAATGCGCCGGCAGTCCGCAGTCTTTTTGCTGTGAACTAAGAACTACGAACTAAGAACTGTTAGGAACCTGCACAATGGCTCAAATCAAGGCAGACGAAATAACGCAACTCCTTCGCGCGCAGATCGCGAACTACGACTCCAAGGTCCAGGTCGACGAGGTCGGCACCATTACCTCGCTCGGTGACGGCATCGCCCGCATCCACGGCCTCGACAAAGTCATGGCTGGCGAGTTGCTCAGCTTCCCGCACGGCATCGCCGGCCTCGCTCTCTCGCTTGAAGAGGATCAAGTGGGCTCAGTCGTTCTCGGCGATTACACCGAGCTCAAGGAAGGCCAGGAGGTCAAGCGCACCGGCAAAATTCTCTCCGTCCCCGTCGGCGCCGCCATGATCGGCCGCGTCGTCAACGCTCTTGGCGCGCCGATTGACGACAAGGGCCCCATCGCCACCACTGATACGCTGCCCATTGAGCGCCTCGCCCCCGGCATCATTGACCGCCAGCCCGTGCGCGAGCCCATGGCCACCGGTCTCAAGGCGATTGACGCCATGATCCCCATCGGCCGCGGACAGCGCGAGCTCATCATCGGCGACCGCCAAACCGGCAAGACTGCCGTCCTGCTTGACACCATCATCAACAACGCGAAAAACGATCTGATCTGCATCTACTGCGCCATCGGCCAGAAGCGCTCGTCCATCGCGCAGGTCGTGCAGACGCTCACTGAAGCCGGCGCCATGGGCCACACCATCATCGTGGCCGCCTCAGCCTCCGAGCCCGCGCCTCTGCTCTATCTCGCGCCCTACGCCGCAACCGCCATGGGCGAATATTTCCGCGACAGCGGTAAGCACGCCCTCGTCATGTACGACGATCTTTCCAAGCACGCCATGGCCTACCGCGAAATCTCGCTCCTGCTACGCCGCCCGCCGGGCCGCGAAGCCTATCCAGGCGACGTCTTCTATCTCCACTCCCGTTTGCTCGAGCGCTCTTCAAAAATGAGCAAAGAGCGCGGCGGCGGATCGCTCACTGCTTTGCCGGTCATTGAAACCCAGGCCGGCGACGTCTCCGCCTACATCCCGACCAACGTCATCTCCATCACCGACGGCCAGATCTTTTTGGAAACCGATCTCTTCAACTCCGGCGTCCGTCCGGCCGTCAACGTCGGCCTCTCCGTTTCGCGCGTCGGATTCTCGGCCGCCATCAAGGCCGTCAAGCAGGTAGGTTCTACCCTCAAGCTCGACCTCGCGCAATATCGCGAGCTCGCGGCCTTCGCTCAGTTTGGCTCCGACCTCGATCCGCTCACGCAGAAACAGCTCGCCCGCGGTGTCCGCCTCACCGAGCTGCTCAAGCAGCCGCAGTTCCACCCGCTCAGCTGGCAGCAGCAGATGGTGGTCCTGTTCGCCGGCACACAGGGTTATCTCGACGATATTCAGGTCCCCGATATTCGCGCTTACGAAGACGGCCTGCACAAATACTTCGCGGACGCGCAGCAGGCGCTGCTCGCCGACATCACCGAAAAGAAGGCTCTCGACGACGATCTCCGCAGCCGCCTGCACGCAGCCCTCAAGGAATACTCAACAAATTTCAAGGCGGATCTCGCTGCGAAGGAACCGGCCGCTGCAAAGGCGTAAAGACAGTTCACAGTTCGTAGTTCACAGTTCATAGAAAAACAGCGTGAACGATGAACAACGAAGCTGGAACTACGAATTAAGAACTGTGAACTACGAACGAAGAACTGCGAACTGAACAATGGCCAACGTACTCGATCTCCGGCGTCGCATCCGCAGCGTGAAGAACACGCGGCAGATCACCAAGGCCATGAAGATGGTCTCAGCCGCCAAGCTGCGCCGCGCGCAGGAGCGTGCCCTCGCGGCCCGTCCCTACGCACGCATGATCGTCAGCGTGCTTGAGTCGCTCCGGCGCCGCGTCGACCTCTACGACGAGAAATCCGGCAATCTGTGCAACGCGCTTTTTCTCACGAGACCCGAAAAACGCGTGCTGCTCATCGTCATCTCGGGCGACAAGGGTTTCGCCGGCGCCTTCAACGCCAACATTCTCAAAACCGCCTACCAGTTCATCAACGGCAACCCCGACAAGGAAATTGATATCGAGGCCGTCGGCCGCAAGGGTCGCGATCAGTTGCGCCGCCGCTATCCAACGGCTGCCTATACCGATCAGACCGACGAGAACGGCAAGACACACAAGGCCCGCAGCC
>CAZVYV010000546.1:0-2461 GCA_964630985.1 uncultured Occallatibacter sp. | reverse complement strand
CCGCATGCGCGAACGCTATCGCGGCGAGATAGGCGGCGAGCATGGCGATGGCGAGGAGGGTGCTGCGCATGGGTTAGCCTCCTGCCGTGGCGATGTTGGAGCTAGGCAAGTCGTTGGCCAACCAAAAGCTCGGGATGCAGACCGACGGAATGGCGGTTGGAATAACGGGAGGAATATAATTCGGAGGCCAGATGCCCGGTTGATGAACTGGAACCCAGTGGCCCGGCGGATATGGAGCCATTGGAACAGCGGCGTTCGTCGCGGGTTTCGCGGCGACATTCTCGCATTCAAGACAAGACTGGACGAACGGCGCCCAGCAGCGCCCGCACCCGGGACATTTCCATCATTCACGCATGTTAGGCTCCCCAGTAAATAATCGGATCGTCTTCGCTCGACGGTATGTCAAAGGTTATATGTTCGTATTCGGCGCGGACATTATCGTTCCATGCGGCTAGCGCGGCGTAGACATCTTCAATGAAGCCCATGTCACTGGTTCCTCTTGTAAGCCACGGCGTCCGCGAGCATCTTCGCCCACGCCTCGTGAGACATGACCATCTCGGCCATCGGCCCCGGATCGTAGCGGCCCTTGGCGTCGTTGCGGATTTGCTTGCCTCGCACGGTAAGGCAGACATGCTCGCCGTGATCATGCGCGGAGGCGAAATCGGGATACTGGCAGTCTTGGCCGCCGTGATATGCGATGGGCTCACGCATCAAACTTCTCCAATCCATATCGTCTCATGGACGCGACGAGCTTGTCGCCGTAATGAGGGTCGGTCGCATAGACGCCGTTAAGCCGTTCCGCGAACACTTCCGAATTGCCGGCCTGCATGGCGGGGTGATAAGCGGGATGCGTGGCGAGCAGCTTCGCATGCGCATCGAATGCGTCCGTCACGCTGGCGAACTTGGCGAAGTGAGCCGTGATCTGGACATATCTGCCGTGTGTGAATTCATGCGTCACCGCATCGACATGGGGCTGGCCGGGAACCGCCTTGATGCCAAAAGCGTTGTTCGACCCCGCCGGCTCATGCGCGCCCCATCCGCTTTCGACGATCCATTGCGCGAGGCTGACCGAGGCCGGGACTTTCCATTTATGCCAAGCCGCTTGAGCGGCGGCGATTACGTCGTTCGGGATCATCTCTCGGTCCTTTTGTTAAAACGCCACGGCCAGCACGAACACGCAGGCGAAGAACACCACGGCGAGCGCCGGAATGAGCAGGATGTCTCGCATCATCTCAGAAGTGCCCGGATGTCGAAATCGTCGGAACACGGCGAATTCACGTCGCGTTTATCGGAATATGCCTTGATGATTTTCAGATAGTCGCTTCTCGTGAGACGGATGCCTAAGAAAAGCCCCTGCATTTGGATTTGCTCAAAGTGGTGATCAAGCAACCATCTGGTGACAACGAATTCGACCACGATTTTAAGTTCGGGCTCATTCGTCGGAAGGGCCATGCGCGCCTCAGTAGCCGAGGGAATCCGAAATAATAGGCCATAGATCGACGCTGATCTTCATCAGGGCCGTCAGGACGAAGAACACGCCGGCGGCGGTGACGATCACCATGATCTTCGCGAGGTCGTCGGGTGAGATCATGGCCAAAGCGCCTCAAGATCGCGGACGAAGCGCTTCCATAGGAGCAGCGCCGCGAGAACCCCATAACAATACGCGAAAGGAGCGTAGTCCACGAAGATCAGATGCATGACAACCTTCCTTCCGTAGTTTGGCCGCGCTACCAGCCGCCTGCGATGACGATAAGCGTGGCGATGAACCATGCGACGCATATGGGAAAATCGAGTTTGTCCCGCTCTCCCGATTTAATGAACTTGAGCAGCGTCGCGCCGACTATCGCCATTGCGATTCCCCTCATGGCTTTTCCCCCTTGGCGAGAGCGGCGAGGATGGACCGGGCTTTAACGATGGCGGCATCACGACGCGGGCCATCGCCCGTCGCCTGCAGCAACCCATCGACCGCATCCACGAGCGCGTCATGCGAGTTCCATGCGCGGATGATGAACGCGGAATTGGCTTTCGCAATCTCCATCCGGTCGCCGGGGGAAAACGGAGACGCGGCCCCATGAACAGGCAAGCGGTCGACGCCAGCTTTGATGTTCCCATATTCATCGAGGTGCAACGGCCCCGGCGTTCGCTTTGCTTCCACCATCATCCCCTCCATTCGCGCGCCGATTGGCGGCATTAACCTGATATTGACTTTACCCTGATATATGGGTTATAGTCAATATTAGATATTGAGGTTTTCACATGGGGAAACGAGGGCCGGCGAAACAATATCCGAACGCGACCGCCGCATGGTTCGCGGAGGGAACGTTTTGCCGAATACTGGCGGTGTTGAAGCCGGAAGAAACCAGAGCGGAGTTTATTCGCGTCGCTGTCGAGCGCGAGATCACCCGCCGCGAGCGCGCGAAGGCCAAGGAGAAGGGGAAATGAGCTACGATTACCAGACCGA
>CAZVYV010000545.1:0-2464 GCA_964630985.1 uncultured Occallatibacter sp. | reverse complement strand
ATGGTGCCATCGGTCCATACACCGTCGACGTCGAAAAGAATGATTTTGACCTTGCGGGCTCGATCCTGCGCGGTGAGTGCCATGCTTTGATTTTAGCGGGCGCGCCCGATCGGCTGCTTACGAAATACTGGCGATTCACGAGAGAATAGGAACGTGGATCGAGATTCTCCCACTACCGCACTACAGCCACCGCCAGGACTCGACCCCGAGGACTATTACTTCGAGGGACCCTATCTGGTTTTCACCGCCGCTTACCATCTCAAGCGGGGGACCTGTTGCGGATCGGGGTGCCGGCACTGCCCCTATCGAGAAAATGCAGCCGCGAATTCTGAACCTATAAAACCCTAGTAGCGGCGGACAGCATCCGACCGAAATTTCTCTCTGGCCGTGTGTGCCCCGGTGGTGTTATACATCCAGTCTTGCGGAAACGGGCAGCGTGGCCTTCGCATTGCGGAGGTTTCCCCAATGCTCTAGGCCGCTGGAAACGAACCAATCTAAAAGATCGAGGAGGGAAAGATGGGGATTCTCATGTGGATTCTGGTCGGCCTGGTCGCCGGCTGGTTGACGGGCAAGATCATGAAGGGCTCAGGCTACGGGTTCTTCGTGGACATTCTGCTGGGTATTGCCGGAGGTTTGGTGGGCGGCTTTATTGCGAACCATCTTGGATTGGATTCGCACGGCAATTTCCTATACAGCACGCTGATCGCCGTCGTCGGCGCGGTCATTCTGGTAGCCATCCTCCGGTTGATCAAGCGAACGTGACGGATGCCTGCCCCTTCCGCGGCAGCACCGCGGGAGGGGCCGCGCAATGTCACTGAGATCCGCCGGTTGGTGATGATGGCGCTGCGGGCGGCGCTGCCACCGGCGCAGGAGCCGGTTCCCGCACCAGCACGGCAAAGCGCGGAAAGGCGAAGCTCCCCGCGGCGTCGTCAATCACGTTCAGCTGGCAAACATACGATCCCGGCTTGAGCCCACTCAAAGGCACGTCGAGTTCAACCGAGACGGCTTCGCGCCCTTCAACGTTGATTGACCTGGCTTGCACGATCGGAGTTTCGTAAACCTTGGATGAGCCCTGAATCAGTTCCAGACTGCTGAGCAGATCGATCGCGGATTTGGATTCCTTGGGCGCACCGTCGGCCGATTTTTGGTGCGCCGGATCGTAGATCTCGTAGAGAAGATACATGTGCTGGTCCTGGCGAAAGACATGGCTGATATTGGGCACGTATTCTTCGCCATTCCGCACCAAGGGATCATCTTTCTTGCTCGGCTCGCGCTGCGACGCCAAAACGATGGAACTCATCTTCAGCGGGGCCTTCTTCAAATCGGGCAGCGTTACATCGGCGATGAACGACCCCATGAGGCCGGTCTGATTTTCCCGCACCACAAACTTGAGTTGGTACTTGCCCGGCGGCAGATTAAAGCTGGTGGTGTACTGGATGTTCTTTTGACGCGCCTGCAGCGATGGATCGAGGTTGAGCTTGACTGTGTCGCGCACGCGCCCCACCGGCCGTTGAGCTTCATCGAGCACAGCACCAATAATGTCGAGCGTGGCCTTGTCCTTGTCGCCGCCCTTCACAAACGGAATCTGCGAGCCGGGCACGACGAGCGAAACCGGCATATAGAATCGGTTTTCATCGAGGCGGAAGTACATGGCGTCCATGTAAACGGCCATGTCGGTGGCGGGCAAGTCACTGGCCAGTTGATCCTGGAGTTCCTGCTCGCGGTCCTCCTTGCCGGAGTGTTTGAAGTCCGCGGGCGCGTAGTATCCCGGCCGGTATTCGAGCTTGATGCCGGGTTTGTTGATTTTCACCGTCAGCTTGCGATATTTGCCGTCGCGCGCCGGATTCGTCGAATGGAATCCGATGGCGTAGTAAGCCGAATTATCTTTCTGCACCTGAGCGAAAGCCGGCGCAAAGTCATTGGAGTCAAGGAATGCCTTGCCCCCGGTATCGCTCGATAGCGTTGCCATCACTTCCTGACTGGCGAAGTTCGCGTTCATGCTGGTTGTGAGCGCGCTGCCGTTGAATCCGCTTTGGCCACGAAGACTTCCGGTAGAGGCGTCGCCCAGGGGCGTCACTGCCTGCAAGCCGCGCGTGTCCACACTGTAGATGGCCAGGTCCGCGCGCACCGCCGCGTTGATTGCGGACCGCAATGAAGCTTCGTTCTCAATGCCGTCGCGCGAGATTCCACCGGAGAAATAGAGCAGCGATTTCTTTTCATTGATCTTTGCGAGGGATTGCGAAATGGAACGCAGCGCAAAGAGCTCGCGGTCGGTGTTCAGATCGTTGTACTCGCTCTCGTCGGGCGTATATGCAGTCGTGTCCTCCGCCTGGTTGGTGTTAGAGCTTGCGCCTTGGGCGAATCCCTGACCCTCGGTGCCGTTGTATGCGCCGACCTCTTTGATGAGCGCATTCTTGTCGGCGGTAAAATCCTGATCGACGTTGAGCGTGTCGCCGAGCGAGAC
>CAZVYV010000544.1:0-2465 GCA_964630985.1 uncultured Occallatibacter sp. | reverse complement strand
GCCGGCACCAGCAGCTTGCCCTGCTCCATCATCTTGTAGAGCCGGTGCACGCCCGTTGTCGTCTCTTCGCTTACGCCACGCCAGTCCTTGACCACGTTGTGCCAATGCTGCTTGTCTTCGGCATAAACTTTCTTCAGCAGGTCCTTGATCACCTGCTCTTCGTGATTGCCGGAGGGCGTATCGACCCAGCGATCGCCGTTTTCCAGCTCATAGCCTTTGTGAATCAACAGCGTCGCGTCGCCGCCGTCGTCGACGATCAGTTCCGGCCCTTTGCCGCCCTTGTGCGTGAGCGCGCGATAGGTGCAGTCCCAGTAGTCTTCAAGGCTCTCGCCCTTCCATGCGAACACGGGAACGCCCGCCGCCGCGATTGCAGCTGCCGCGTGGTCTTGCGTCGAGAAGATGTTGCAACTCGCCCAGCGCACTTCTGCGCCCAGGCTCACCAGAGTCTCAATCAGCACCGCTGTCTGAATCGTCATATGCAGCGAGCCGGTAATGCGCACGCCGTTGAGCGGCTTCTCCGCTGCGTATTTATTGCGGATCGCCATCAGACCCGGCATCTCCTGCTCGGCGATGACAATTTCTTTGCGGCCCCAATCGGCCAGGCCAAGGTCAGCCACTTTGAAGTCGGTCTGGATCTTGTCGATTTTCGTTCCCTCGAGGGTTGCGGTTGCCATTCAGATCTCCTTTTATCGTCGCATCGTGATATGTTGATATGTAACAGAATTCTGCTATGCCGTCAATCGTCAAAATGTTAAAGGTTGTGGCCGATCCCAATCGGCTACGGATCTTGTTGCTTCTAAAGGCCGAAGAGCTTTCCGTGGCCGAGCTGCAGGAGATTCTCGGCATGGGCCAGAGCACCATTTCCACGCATCTTTCGCAGCTCAAGCAGGCGGAACTGGTGGAAGATCGCCGCATTGGCAAAAGCAATCTTTACCGCGTTTCGTCTGCAGCCCCTGCGGGGAGCAGCCCTTTAGGCGAGATTCTCGACCAAGCCAAGAACGAGATTCCCGAAGCCGCTCCAGATCAGGCCGCCATGCGCCGCGTGCTGCGCAAGCGCCAGGACAAGACACGCGCGTTTTTTGACAGTGTGGCCGGACGACTCGGCAAAGACTACGTTCCCGGAAAATCTTGGAAGGGCCTGGCCGAGGTGTTGTTGCGGCTGATGCCGCCGCTGGTGGTTGCCGATCTCGGTGCGGGCGAGGGCGCGTCTGCATTGCTGCTGGCGCAGCGGGCAAAGAAAGTGATCGCCGTCGACAGCTCTGCCCGGATGATTGAGGTTGGCCGCGAACAGGCTCAGCGTCACGGGGTGAAGAATATCGATTATCGTCTCGGCGATATGGAAGAGATTCCCATCGGAGACGGCGAAGTCGAACTGGTTTTCTTCTCGCAGTCGCTCCACCACGCGCTGCACCCCGAGCGCGCGCTGGCTGAGGCAGCGAGGATTCTGGTCCCCGGCGGCCGGATCATGATCCTCGATCTGGTTCGCCACCGCTTTGAAGAGGCGCGCGAACTTTATGCCGATGAGTGGCTCGGCTTTAGTGAAGCGGAGCTCGAATCGATGCTGCAGAACGCAGGCTTCGAGAACGTTGAAGCTGCCGTCGTCGACAAGGAGCCGGATTCGCCTCAGTTTCAGACGCTGCTCGTCGTGGGTGAGAAGAAGAAGTGATCTCTCGAAGCAAATTTCGGCGCTCCAACGACGGCGCGAATCGCTGCGGCGATCCTCCGAACCGTTCGTGAAGAGCAGCGGCGTGAAACTCAATCGCGCCGTGAACCGTCATCTGCAAACGGGGGATGTGCCGCGCGCCAGATTCTTCTCTTTCTGTTTGGCGAATGGTGGTATCATCGGGTTCTATCAGCGGAAGAGCCGCGACAACAGCGAAGATTTGCGTGTCAGGTTGTTCAGGCGCCATTCCAAAGATTCAGGTCCCCCCCAAACAAATCGGAGGTAAGACATGCGTACGTTGCTCAGTTTTTTGGGGCCCCTGCGGAGCCCAGTCGTTGTCTTGTGCGCAGGCCTGGTGGTAAGCACCACGGCTTTTGGCGCGTCCTCGAAGGGATCGGGTTCGGGATCCAGCTCGACCACGCCATCTCAAGGAAGCGGCGATGCCAGCGAAGCGAATCCGGAAGGATTCGCGATCGAGTCAGAGATGTTGACCTATACGGCAATGGATTCCGAAGCCACGGCGCTCACCTGCGGCATCGGGCACAACCTGGGCGCAGCCGATGCCAGTTGCAATCCGCAGGCGATCAGCGGACCGCCGGTGGGCGTGGTCGTCGTCTCGGGAGATTCCGACGCTCTTTCTGAGTTCCAGCTCTGGCGCACCGACATTTCCACGATGGACATGCTGACGCTCCGCGCCAATCATTACTGCGCGCCGAGCGCATCAACAAGAGCGGCCACCACGCTAGGCGGGACGATTCTATCGATGTTCCCGGAAAGCCAAGCCGCTGAGTTTGCGGCGTCG
>CAZVYV010000543.1:0-2466 GCA_964630985.1 uncultured Occallatibacter sp. | reverse complement strand
AACGTCCCCTCAGCCGTTAGGCCGATTTCCCGAGCGCGACCTCGGCAAACTGATGGGCTTCGGTGATTCTTTCCGAGTACTGGCGAATCTTTTCACACACCCCGATGACGGTCTGCTCAACGCACACACAATAGACCTGGATATCCCCATCTTGCGGGCTCGCCTGCGTGCCGCGCGCAACATTGAACATCCTGCGGGTGCCCTCAAGAAAGTCCTCGTGGGCCAGGCGCCCGTGCGACCCGTGGCCTTTGGCGATCGAACGGGCTGAATCGAGAACCGTTTGAGCCTCTTTGGAGCTGCACTGGTGCTCCCAAACGTCCCAGGCGCCGTTCGTGAATTGCTCGGCAAAAACAATAATCTTCATAAATCTCCATCCTGAGCAAAGAGAAAGATACTTTCGCAGAAGCCTCTGGCCAAAGGGATCTTGATTTGTTGTTTTGGGCCCTTTAACCTTTTGGCTCGCCGACCGGCGCTAGCATCCCTTGCAAGGTTTGAGTAGCGTGAAACACAAGGTGGGGAAGAATGGTTCGAACTGAGTCTAGAGCACCGTTTCTAACGCATCAATGCGACGAAAGGGTTATCCAAAGGCTCCGAAAGGCTCACAGGTCTCGTAGCCCCAACCAGAGGGAAACCGGCTTGGGTCGCGTTTTGTGGCGGCCCGCTCCGACGTCAACTCCGCTCGCTCCGCAAACCCCGCTAACTCCGCTGTCTTCCGCTACCATCAAACTCATGTTGCGTGTGAAGCTTTTGGAGGCGGGTGCCCGGGCGCCGGTCGTGGCGCATCCGGGCGAAGATCTGGGTTATGACCTGTTCGCGCTGGATGCGGTCACTCTGGCTGCCCGCTCCACGGTAAAGGTGCGGACAGGAATCGCCGTTGAGGCGCGCGATCCGCACTCAGGCGCTCCGCTGGGACTGCTGGTGCGCGATCGCTCATCGATGGCGGCCCGCGGCGTGGCCACAACCGGCGGCGTGATCGATGCCGGCTATCGCGGCGAGATTCTGGTCTTGATGACCAACCTGGGCGATGCGTCCATTGAGCTGAAGGCCGGCGAAAAGATCGCGCAGATGGTTCCTGTTCCCGTTCTCACAGGCCTGGTCCAGGAGGTCAAAACACTGGAAGTGTCTGCCCGGGCGGAGAAGGGCTTCGGCAGCTCGGGGCACTCATAGAGGCAACGGTCAGGGCTCGGGGATGAAAGGCTCTCCATGCCCGGAGCCGCCGGAACCGCACCTCGGGCCGGTGCGTATCATAAGCAATAAGGACCATGCCACTTCGAGAGGCCTTCAAACTCGCGCTGCAATCGCTCTGGGGCAACAAGATGCGCACCATTCTCACGCTGATCGGCGTGGTGATGGGTGTGGCGTCGGTCATCATGGTGATCACGATGGTGAATGGCGCCAACCGCTACGTCGCCACCAAGCTCTCCGGTTACGGCGCCGACGTGTTTCAGGTGTCGCGGATGCCGAGCGTGATCTTCAGCGCCCAGGACTATTTCCGCTACCAGAAGCGCAAGATCGTGCGCATTGAGGACTATGACGCTGTGCGCGACCTCTGCACGGATTGCAGTGACATGGGCGCGGCGCTGAGCAAATCAACGAACGTTTTTTACAACGGCCACTCCAGCGATAACACCGAAATACGCGGGTACACCTGGACGATGCTGTCGCTCAACAACATCGACATTGCAACGGGTCGCGGATTTACTCCGTCTGACGAAGAGCACGGCACGCACGATGCAATTGTGGGATACGACATTGTGGACAACATCCTGGGCCAGGGCGATCCCATCGGCAAGGAGATTCGCGTGGACGGGATTCCCTACACCATTGTGGGCGTGGGCGAGCGCCAGGGCAAAACGCTCGGTCAGTCGCAGGACAACTGGGTGGCCGTGCCCATCACTACCTACCAGCAGATCTACGGCTACAACGATACGGTGGACATTTTTGCGCGGGTGGCTGGCGGCGCGCAGGTGATGGAGCGAGCCGAGGACCAGGTCCGCGTGCTGATGCGGACACGCCGCCACGATGCGCCGGGAACGCCCGACGACTTTGAAATCCAGACCAACGATACTTTCCTCGACATCTGGAAGCAGATCAGCTCGCTGTTCGCCAGCGTGGTGCTGGGGCTGGCATCGATTGCGCTCGTGGTGGGAGGCGTGGTGATCATGAACATCATGCTGGTGAGCGTGACGGAGCGAACGCGCGAGATTGGCGTGCGCAAGGCGCTGGGCGCCAAGCAACGCGATGTGCTCATGCAATTCCTCATCGAGAGCGGCTTGATGGCGATGATCGGTGGGGCGATCGGTGTGCTGTGCGGAATCCTTGTGGGCAAGCTGATCACGATTGTCATCGGCTTTCCGACCAGTGTCCCGTTGTGGGCGGTTTTTCTGGGCCTGTTCCTGGCCGGCTCGGTAGGCATCTTCTTCGGCGTTTATCCGGCCAGCAAGGCTGCCAAGCTCGATCCGGTGG
>CAZVYV010000542.1:0-2471 GCA_964630985.1 uncultured Occallatibacter sp. | reverse complement strand
AGCGCGATCTTGGCGGCTTCCTTGTTGGGGATGGGCAGGTTGTCGATCACGTACTCGCCGGTGACGTCGCCGGTGCGGCGCAGGGCGAAGATCATTTGCTGGTTTTCGTCGGCGAAGATCGGGGACGACGAATGCGAGTCGACCCCGACCCGCCAATCGTCGGGCAAATCGGTGAGCGCAAAGCTCGTCTCCTCGACGTCCTTCAGGGTCTCGGCTTTCGTCCAATAGCGCTTGTCCTCCTTGGCTTCCTTGATGCACAGGGTCTTGTCGGCGGCGACCGCGCACTGCCGCTCGACCAGGAGCGAGCGATCGCGCGTCGACGGTGAGCCGGTCTTGAGCAGGGTGTTGGCGTGCACCCCGGCCCGCACGCCAGAGTCGCCCTGGCCCTGCATGATCGGTGGGAAGCCGCCGAGGATCTTGATCGTCTCGATGAGCCACTTGATCATCGGCAGCAGCTCAGGTGGGAACTTGGGGGTAAGGTCCTCGACGCTCGCGCCCTGCGACAGGTTCATGTAGCCGCTGCGGCGGAAGTCGTCGTACTTCTCGTCGGTGATGCCGTTCTCGCCGATGAACGCGATGATCTTGTCGATCTGCAGGCCCATGAGGCGCCGCGCATCGTCGCACCATTGCGACAGCAGGCCCTGCGGCTCGATCAGGTCGACCAGATCGCTGCGCCCCCAGAACCACCCGGCCGTCTGGTTCGGCTGGATCAGCGAATAGGGGTGCATCTGGCTGTCCTTGATGAACAGGTTCTGCTTCTTGAACTTGGGCGCCAGAAGAAGCTGGTCCTCGATCACCTGGATGGTCGTGTAGTCGTTCTCGTCCTTGACCCACAGCTCGTGCATCTGCACGGTCGGCGCCGCCACGACCGGCCCCATGATCGGGTAGTTCGGATCGCCCGACAGCGAGACGATGCCGCCCGGCTGCGGCGTCAAAGCGCCTGAGAGCCCGGTGTTGAGCTGGCTGGTCGAGAGCAGCTGGTGGAAGAAGCTCAAGGGGTTGGCCTGCGCCTCGCCGGTCCTGGCGTGCACCATGATCTTCTCGTGCAGCTTCCTGGCGTTCGGCATGTGGTAGATGCGCTGCCACACCTCCGGGCCGGTCAGCGTCACCGTCTCGCACAGGCACTCCTGGGCGTCGAGCTCGCACAGGTCCTCGCGGTAGACGCCGAAGGACCACGGCGGCACGAGCTTCGCATGCACGGTGAGCTTGCGCGCATCCTCGGAGCCGCTCTCCTCGGGCCATTGCTTGAGGATGCCGCACCCGAGCTTGAGGGACTCGAACACGCCCTGCCCGAACAGCATGTCGGTCGACGTGCGCTCCCACGCGCGCGTGAGCGTGTTGCCCACCACGCGGCCGCGCTCGACGATGTTCTTGGGGTACTCGTGCTCGAAGTCGACGATGAACTTGAGCTCGACCGGCGAGAAGATGTGCGCCGCCGTGTCGGTCAGGTGCTTGAACATCATGTTGAGCAGGGACTTCGAGCCGTCGTACCGACCGGTCTCGGCGATCGTGCTCATCAGGCGGTAGTAGGTCGAGCGCGCCCCCACGCTCACGCGGCACTTCTCGATCAGGTCCTGAGCGAGCGCCAGGATGTCGCGCTCGTCGGACGGGACTGGGATCACGCACGCCTCCTGTACCCGGGCTGCATCACCTCGACGGCCGGGTTATCGCCGACCGCCGTGTAATTGGTGACCTTCCCGTGATGCTCGCGCAGCGCCGACTGGAAGTGGGCGCCGGCGTTGGGGTAGGGGCCGGACTGCACCATCGGGGAGGCGGCCGCACCCTGCGCGTTGGCGCCGAAGCCCGTGGGCAGTCCGCGCGCCTCCATCTCGGCCATCCGCTGGCTGACCGGGTTGGCGGGCAGGGTGAGCGGCTCCGCGCCCTTGCCGGTCTGCATGTTGGTGATCTTGAGCCCCGCCATGTCGGAGGCGTCGCAGCCGGCCGCCTCCGCGGCGAGCCGCACGCGCTCCTCGCTCCCGGCCTCGACCTGGCGGTAGAGGGTGTCCTCGTTCTTGGCGCGCGGGGAGAGGAACGCCGGAAGCTGGATCTCGTCCCGCTCGGGCACCGAGGTGTCGTAGCCGCACAGCGGACAGGAATCGGGGATGGCGCCGCCAGGCATGGGAAATAGGCCGCGGCAATCCGGGCAACGGTAACGCATCCTAGTACCTCCTAGCGCCCGACCGCCAGTTCCGCGCGGCCTGCGCCTGCTGCCGCCGAGCCGTCTGCTTCCGCGCCATGAAATCAGACATCATGCTCTGTTGAAAGAGGTAAACCTGATCGGTGATGCTCAGGCGCTTCTTGGCGGCCTCGGCCTCCCGCGTGCGCCGGCCCGAGATCAGGCCCTGGCGGATGGCGGTCTTCCAATAGTAGCACCCGAGCGCCATCGAGAACACCCGGTCGTCCTTCATGCTGCCCGGCGCCGAGATGGTGTCGCCGTCGCGCGCCACCGCCCGCATCTCCTCGATCGCCGA
>CAZVYV010000541.1:0-2472 GCA_964630985.1 uncultured Occallatibacter sp. | reverse complement strand
TCAAGGAATTGCTTGTAGACGCTCATCATTTACCTGGTAAGGCTTCACCCGTAGCCCCTGCCGGGACTGGGGGTTGCCATGGCTGTGCAGTTTGTTTAGTTGGGGTAATCCCGGCCAAATTGGGGTTCCCTTGACGCTTAATAACATCATCTGCGTACTTCATCTCATTGTAAGCGGAATGCCCCATAATGACTGGCAATCTCCTTGACATGCTCTGGACGAAAGCCGCTGTAGAAGATGCAGCAGGGTCCATTGTAGCCAACCGCTCAAGATAGCGTTTCCCTGTTGGAGAGGTCAAAAGGCTTTTGGCTAAGATAGACACAGGGCGACCAGCAAGACCAAACTTTTCCTCAAGGCCACCGAGCAGGGCACCACCAGCCGCTCCAGGAACGCCTCCATATGCGGCACCAGCGGCAAGAGAGCCACCAACGATGGTGGCCATCCCGGTTCCTTGTGACGCCTTCATGAGATTAATAATCCCGTTTACAGACTTCTCACTAGACTTATCCAAAAACACCGGGAGGATCTTGCGTTGCTGTTTCATCGTGTCCACAAATGCATCCACACCACCCATCTTATTGGCGGAGCCCATCTTTTCCATGGCATTATCGAATAATGCAGCAACAACGCTGGCCCTGCCTTTAGGGTCAAGTGCCCCATAAAGGAGTTTGGCACGGTCGGTTCCACCACTATTAGCTTTGATAAACGCCCCTAGAATCTCATCTGGCTTCTCACTGGTTAATGCCTTGACAATATCAGGGTCTTTTAGTGTCCCAGACATTTTACTATAATTAGTCTTAGCCGCTGTGTCTGCCGCAGCCAAAGCTGGATTACCACTTTTCTGTGCGGAATCCGAAATGTCATTAGTCAATGCTTCCTTTACTCGCTGGAGATTTTCAGCCCCTTTTTCTCCCATTTCAGCATTGTTTCCCTTGTAGAACTTGCTTACTTCGTCCCCTAGATCAGATCGGGTTTTGCTCATCCCTTGGAATGTGTTTGGAGTTTCCTTTGTGGTAGTATTAACTATATCCTTGTTGAATTGATCTACCAACCCTGTTGGGTTTGAGGTTGTCTTTGAAGTGTTTGCTAGACTTTCCCTTAACTCTTTGAGTTTGGGGATAAGGTTGTTTTTGTCAGAATCGGGCCACTTTGAAGCGTTTGGTGATCCTTCCGCAGCATCGGAAATGATGTCATCAATCGTCTTAATTGTACGGGATACATCAACATTGACGCCTTTCGCCAATGCGTCCCTCTGGGCAAACAAGGAATCGGAATGGATTTTCTCAGAGAGAGCTTTAATCCCCATCGACGTTTGGAGTAACCGCCCCATCTCTTTGGTTTCACCCAAACCCTCAATCTGGCGCAGCAATTCTCCTGCTTTGGCCGCACGGGGGCCACTCCCAGCAGCCGCCTCCTTGATGGCATCCATGTTATCAAATTGCATGGATCTTGCTTGGTCAATGAGTTTAGCTTGAACCTCTGAAGGAACCCCCATCTTCCCGGCCAACCATCCGGCACCTTTCTCGATGGCAGGGGCAACAGCCTTACCAACTTCTTCCCCGGCCTTACCAAGTGCCCCGCCCATAACTCCCTGCTGGGCCTCTGTCTGCCAGAACTGGTTTGGGGTTGTGTTCTCTGTTGTTTCTTGGGGTTTATTCAATAACCCAGCAGCAGCACCCTGAACAACTGGTCCCCCAGGAATAGCCGAAGCGGCAAGCATGGTCCCAGCAAAACGGTAAGGATCAGTCCCTTCTTCTCCAGGGTTGCGCCCAGACCTTTGGTTGTAATTCATCTCGTGGAAATTAGATAAGGCATCAGTATAGTCCTTGTCTGATTCCGCTAGAGGCGTCCCGGTAATATCAGCCTTGGCATGAGCCGACTTTTGCCCAATGCTTTCAGCCGCTCTCCGAAGACCAGCGGCAAACCCGGCAGCGGGATGATTCATCCAGTCCATCGGTGGAGCAACCGCCCAATCTTCAGGGCGATAAAGCCTGGAGCCCATCACCCGCTCGGGATCAAAACCAGTCAGAGCAATACGGTGTTCAATAGGCAATTGGCGATAAGCTGTTGCGTCAATGCCACCAATCAACTTCTTTCGATCATCTGCTGGCAATCCCTTAAGATCATTCGGCGTATATTTGGCACCATTGATATCTACCGCAGTACTATGATTTGATGGTGCTTCTTTATCCCATTCAATCAAAGCATGGTCAGGTTCATGTGCCCCAGTAGAGCCACTCGATCCTGGAGTTTGAGCCTGGGTTGGAGCGGCCTGTGGGGCTGGGGATTCATCCCATACGATTTTAGAAGGATCAACGGTTTCAGCCATTCATCACCCTTGGATTACCATTTGGCCATTAACAATTTTGAACGGTTTCCCACCATATTTGCCCGTCTGACCTTCTTTGGCTCCAGTTGGGGCCGGTCCTAAAACATTATCCGTACTCGCGGTTGTTGATTTTTGCGGCTGGG
>CAZVYV010000540.1:0-2473 GCA_964630985.1 uncultured Occallatibacter sp. | reverse complement strand
TGTATGCTTACTTCAAGCACAAGGAGCCGCTTCAGGCATTCCTGAAGCTGATGGCAGGCCAAGCCGTGAAGCGAGGCGAAGTCGTGCCGGGAACCAAAACGCATAAGGGATTGATCTGATGAACCAGCTTGTAGCGCAGCCGTCGAGGATCGACGAATATCGGATAGCCGTTCTGCCGCCAGAACGCGCTCGCGATCTCTACACATCCCTTCCGAGCCACATCAAGCCGGCGGTTTTCGAGCGCAATCTCGTCAACGCGTTGATGGCAAATCCATCGTTGATGGAGTTCGACCCGCGGCTGATCTTCCGCGAAATCTCGAAAGCAGCCGGCCTCGGGCTATTGCTCGATCCCATCTTGGGCGAAGGCTACATCGTCGTGGCCTACAACTACAAGAGCCAGAAAAAAGAGCCGCAATTGCGCGTCGGCTACAAGGGCATGTGCAAGCTTGCCAGGCAGGCCGGCAATGTCTCTGGCATCTATGCCCATGAGGTTCACGCGCTGGATGCCGTCGAGTGCGATCTCGGTTTCCCGAAGATCTTTCATCACCGGCCGAAGTTGTTTTGCGACCGTGGCGATATCGTAGGTTATGTGGCTACCGTCACATTCAAGGATGGAACCTTCGATTTTGAGCCCATGTCTGTCGATCAATGCCAAGGCATCAGGGACCGATCGGACGCATGGAAGGCGTTCAAGGCCAATTTGATCAAGTCGACGCCATGGGCCACAGACGAGGCGGAAATGAGCAAAAAGACGGCCTTGCGACGGCTGATGAAGCGGCAGGAGCAGTCTCCCGAGCTCGCCGAGGCGATCCGGATCGAGGATGAAGCCGAACACCCGGAAATGCGGACTATCCCGGACGTTCCACGGGCGCGCGTGCCGTCTCCCTCTGAAACGGAGCCCGCCGAGCCAGAGAATCCCGGCAATGAGGTTCCCGGCGATCCGGTGGACGATATGCCGGAAGCGCAAAAGGCCTCTCCTGAGCCTCCCCAGGCCCCGCATCAGATCAAGGGCGGGAAGGACGCTGATAGCTGGGCCAAACTGTACATCGATGCCGTCCTGACCTCAGACACTCCGGATGCGGTGTTCAAATGGGTCGATCTGAACAAATGGACGCTGCAGAAGCTATCGGCAGAACACCACAAGACGATTGATATTGCAGTGCAAAAGCATCTGGCGTCCCTGCGCAAGATCGAGCCGGCCAAGAAGAACGACCCGATCAGCAGCGGCCTTCCGCCGAAGCATGTCGATCCCGAGGCCATCCTCGCTGAGATTGATCGGGAACTCGGCGCCGTCGAGGCCGCGGACGATCTTCAAGCGGTATGGGATACCGCATGCGAGCCATTGATGGCAAAGCTTGATTTCCCGCCAGATCAGGACGCAGCCCAAGCCCTATTCCGCAAGCACGAAAAGCGGTTAGGCGCTGGCTGACATGGCAGATCTGGAGGGCCGGGCATTTATCCGAGAGGGGAATACGCTCGTCCCGGCTGATCTTGCCGCGCAGGAATATTTGAAAAGCGTGCCGGACAAGACGAAGGTTCTGCTGTCGTGGCGGCGCCCCAGGCATATCGAAAACCATCAACATTTCTTTGCGATCCTGCATGCGTGCTGTGAGCAACTCGAATATGCGGACGAAGATGAATTACTTGATGCTATAAAAATGGCCGTTAACCACGTTCGCCCGGTCAGGAAAATTGATGGGGAGGTAGTGTTTATGCCGAAGAGTATCAAATTCGCCGAGATGCAGGAGGACAAATTTCAGCGGTTCAAGCTTCGCGCTCTGCACGTGCTCGGGCAGCTGCTCGGGGTTGATCCTGTGACACTATTGAAGGAAGTTCCGCCGATGAAGAAAGGCAGAAAATAATGGATACAGTAAGGCGCATAGTCGGTCCGACAATCCTGCTTCATAGCGGGTGCTATTTCGATTTCGAGGCGCCTGGAACTGGTCTCTTCACGATTGAAGATATTGCGCACGGTCTTTCGATGACCTGCCGATTCGCCGGGCAGTGCAGCCGCTTCTATTCTGTCGCTCAGCATTGCGTGCATCTGAGCGAGATCGTCCCGCAAGATGATGCTTACCAAGGCTTGATGCACGATGCGGCGGAAGCTTTCGTCGGCGATATGGCAAAGCCGCTGAAAACCATGCTTCCGGAGTTCAGCGTCATAGAGAAGCGGATCGAGGCAGAGATATTCAGCCGCTTCAATGTCTCAACGCCTCTTCCTCCGACGATCAAAGAGGCTGATGTCGTCATGCTCGTAACCGAGCAATACCAGCTGATGAAAAACCGTGACGATTGGGAATATTGCCGCGGTCGCAAGCCGCTTGATCACGTCCTGCCAACATGGTCACAGGGTCAGGCCAAGTCGAAGTTTCTGAAGCGCTTCTACGCTCTCACCAAAGGTCGCAACTCATGACGCGACCGAAACGCAAGGCAATCCCGCTCTGGATCAAGATTCAAGTTCTCATCCGTCAAA
>CAZVYV010000539.1:0-2480 GCA_964630985.1 uncultured Occallatibacter sp. | reverse complement strand
CTAGGGCTTTCGAGGAGTTCCCGTTTTGAAAGGACAGAGCCGCAAATTTGAGGTTTCCTCTGACGGTGAGCATTTTGTTCACGTCCCCAACTGGATCATCGAGAAGCATGGGAAGCGCATCGGTGTCCTTGGAATCGCGGTTTATGTTGCGTTGAAGAAATTCGCCGATTACGGAACTGGAGAGTGTTACCCCAGCATGGAGACGGTTGCGGATATTTGGGGGATGGGGTCACGAAACACGGTAGTAAAGGCGATTGAAATACTGGAATCGGAAGGTCTCCTTTCCGTCCAAAAAGGTAGCAAGGTTGGCGATCGTCACCACTACTTTATCCGGTCTCGCGAGATTCAGCCATGCTCAGAAAATGAGCACGCCCATGCTCAAAATTTGACATCACCGTGCTCAAAAAATGAGCATGTAATAAAGGAAGAACTAGAACCAAGGAACGAGACCCAAACAGCAGGGTCTCTGTTTTTAACTCCTACGGAAGAAAACGTAGTCCAGGTCTTGGACGATCCTATCGTCAAAGCATTTACGTACTTCTGCACGGAAGCTGGAAAAACCGGCAGATATGTACTAACCCCAGATCGTCGCAAGATGGCGGAGAAGCGATGGAAAGAATCAGTGGCGCTCGTGAGGGCTGAGGGGGTAGCGACCGAAGATGTTCGCGGTGAGGTCGGGAGGATGTTTAAGAAAGCGATAGACAAGATCGTCGCTTCTGACTGGCACTACGATAATGGTTTTCTGGAGTGGGATCAGGTTTTTAAGTCGGAGAGCAATTTTACGAAGTGGCTTGATCGCGCGGAGAAGCAAACGGCATGAAGATCACTGAACTGACGGAAGCGCAGTTCCGAAAGTACTTTGAGACGCGGTTGGCAGAAAATCGGATGCGCAAGAGCGGCGCCGGCTATATGGCGCAGTGCTGCTTCCACCAGGACAAAACCGCAAGCCTCAGTCTGAATATCAATGCTGGGGTTTGGAAGTGTCATGCGGGATGTGGCCAGGGTGGGGTTCTCGACTTCGAAAAGAAATTTTCCTCTTGCGATACCGAGACCGCGATGTCTCGGATCGCGGAGATCGTTGGCGAACAGCAGTTGAGGACGGGGCAACAGCCGGAGCGGATTTATTCCTATACCGACACATTCGGGAAAGAACTCTTTCAGGTTGTCCGTTACCCCGGGAAGCGTTTCACTCAACGTCAACCGGACGGCAAGGGCGGATGGATCTACAAAACCGCAAATCTAAAAATGGTGCTCTACCACATGCCGGAAGTGATAACGGCGAAGCAGGTGATCATCTGCGAAGGCGAGAAAGACTGCGACAACCTGAGAGCGGCGGCTCAGTCGGTTTATCCGCACCTTGCGGTTACGACGTGCCCCCGGGGCGCCGGTAAGTGGCAGGATGATTTCTCGGTGTTCTTGGCTGGGAAGCAAGTCCTGATTCTTCCGGACAACGACGATCCCGGGCGGAAGCACGCTGAGACAGTTGCCGCGTCGGCCTACCGGTACGCTCAGGCGATTAAGGTTCTTACGCTTCCCGGGCTCCCAGAGAAGGGCGATGTGTCGGACTACCTGAAAGACCACACGGTTCAAGAACTTGTGGCTACGGCCGCGGCTGCGGCATGGTGGCAACCTCCAGAGAGTGAGACGTCCCTATTTAAGTCGTTCTCGAAGTTTCTGGAAAATTCCTCAGACACGATTGATTGGCTCATTGAGGGCATTGTGCAGCGCGGCTCCAATGGGATGTTGATCGCTCGCCCCAAGACCGGAAAGTCGTTCACCGTGGCCGATCTTGCTGTAGCTCTTGCCAGTGGCCAAGGGTGGCTCGGTTTTCATATCCCCAAGCGGGCGCGCACGGCTCTAGTGAGCAGGGAGGATAACTACAGCCTGACGCAATGGCGGTTGAAAAAGATTGCGCGGCATCGAAAATTAGCCCACACCGACCTGGATGCCTGGCTCTATGTAAACGCGAAAGGGTTGAGCCCGAAGATTATGCTCGACTACCCTGACGATGTTGCGGCTTTGATTGTTGACCTGAAGCGCTACCAGACCGAGTTCCTGATTCTCGACGTCATGCGCGTACTCCATGGCGCGGAAGAAAACGACAACACGGAAATGCAGAAAGTGATTGACGTGTTGAATCATATCCAGACTGAAACCGGGGCTTCAATCTGCCTCATCCACCACGAGAACAAGCGAGACGATGTACCGCTAACAGAGCGCGCGCGGGGTGCCGGCGCCATCGCGGGATGGACGGAATTTATTTGCGGCATCCGCGTGGTCGACAAGGTGGACTGGACGCGAGAGTTTGAATGTGAACTCAAGGGGACCGTGGCGCCAAACAATTTCTACTATCGCATCATCGACACAGCCGAAGATGGAATTGAACTGGCGCGGGTAAACTGGGAACCCCCGAAGCGCACGCGCGGCAAGAAGTCGGAATCCAGCCCAGATCAAAGCGAGGTGCCGTTCTAAATGGGCGC
>CAZVYV010000538.1:0-2483 GCA_964630985.1 uncultured Occallatibacter sp. | reverse complement strand
CAGGTGAGGCCGTGGCGTTTCTGATTGATGCCGACGTCATCATTCAGGCGGCGCGAAGAGCGCTCGACCTCGAGGCGTGGCTGCGCGCGCATCCCGACGAAGAAATCAAGCTCGCTGCGATTACCGTGGCCGAGTTAAGTCGCAGCGTGGAACGTGCAACCGGGGCCCACCGCGCCAACCGGCAGAAATATCTGCAAGCGGTTCTCTCCATATTCGAAGTCGTCCCCTACACCGAGAAGGCAGCCGTGGAGCATGCTCGGCTGTGGTCAGACATTGACACCGCGGGACAGAGGATGAGTCCTCACGACTTGATGCTTGCCGCAATAGCCCGCGAATCCGGCGCCACCATTGTCACCTTCAACACAAGGCGTTTCGCGGCTGTTCCCGGTTTGACGGTGATCAAGCCTTAGCTCTATCCCAGCGAGAGGTCAGAACCGGATGATGAAAGCTTCGGCGTTTTTCCTTTATGCCGCACTCGCCGCGAGCCAGGCGCCCCAGCCAAATCCTGTTTCCATCCATGTCGATCTCGCCAAGCCGATCGGCAGCTATAAGCCCATCACGAGCTGGTTCGGCTACGACGAGTCCAACTACACCACCATGAAGTACGGCAGGGAATTGCTCGGCGAATTGCATGATCTGAGCCCAGCCGCCGTGACCATTCGCGCTCACCATTTGTTGACTTCAGGCAACGGCGTGCCCGAGCTCAAGTGGAGTTCGTCGAATGTCTTCAGCCTCGATGCGAACGGCAAGCCGGTCTACGACTTCATGATCACCGACGAGACATTCGACGCATTCCAGAAGGCGGGCGTGCGCCCGATGGTCGAACTGGGCTTCATGCCGAAAGATCTGGCGGCCGCGGTTCCGGGCGTCACCGAATATCAGCTTCACTATCCGCAGCCGACCATGGCCGGCGCTTCCAATAACCCGCCCAAGGACTACAAAATGTGGGGCGAACTGGTGCGCAAGTTCACGCAGCATCTGGTCGAACGCTACGGCCGCCGCCAAGTGAGCACCTGGTACTTCGAAGTGTGGAACGAGCCGGATATCGTCTACTGGCACGGCACGCCGCAGGAGTACTTCAAGCTCTACGACTACGCTGTGGCCGGGGTGCGCGCCGCGCTGCCCAATGCGAAAGTTGGAGGGCCGGCCAGCACAGGCCCGTCTGGCGCAAAATCGAGTGCCTTCCTCGAGAGCTTTCTTGAGCACTGCTCGCACGACAAAAGCGCGGCCGACGGCAAGCCGATCCCGCTCGACTTCATCTCATTTCATCCCAAGGGGCGCACCGCGCTGATCGATGGACATGTGCGCATGGGCATCTCCAACGAGCTTGAGGCCGCGCAAACCGGATTCCAGATCGTCGCAAAATTCCCGCAGTATCGCAATCTGCCGATCATCCTGAGCGAAGCAGATCCAGAGGGTTGCGCGGCCTGCTCCATGAAAGACAATCCAGCCAACGCTTACCGAAATGGGCCCCTCTACGCCAGCTACACGGCAACAGCGATCAAGGCGCTCTTCGAACTGCAGGATGCGGACAAAGTAAATCTGATCGCCATGCTCTCCTGGTCTTTCGAGTTCGAGAACAAGAACTACTTTGAAGGCTTTCGAACCCTCGCGACCAACGGCATCGATAAGCCGATCCTCAACCTCTTCCGGATGGCTGGTCTGATGTCTGGCGATCGTGTCAGCACCACCAGCACGGGCCAGATTCCGCTTGGCGACCTCGTCAAAACCGGCGCACGCCAGACTCCCGATGTCGACGCGCTCGCGACAAAATCCACCCACGAAGTCGCCGTAATGCTCTGGAATTATCACGACGACGATCTGGCTGCACCTGCTTCCGACGTCCAAATTTCGGTCAGCGGAATTCCGGCAGGCGTCAGCAAAGTTCTCTTCGAGCACTACCGAATCGACGAGACGCACAGCAATGCCTACACCGCCTGGAAAAACATGGGATCGCCGCAGTCGCCGACGCCCGAGCAGTACGCTCAGCTCAAGGACGCCGGCCAATTGCAGCTCCTCACTTCACCCACCTGGATCGACGTCGATAACGGCAAAGTTAACATTGAAACGACCCTGCCTCGCCAGGCCGTCTCGCTTCTGCGGCTCAAATGGTAGCCGCCAGCGCGAGGGAAGGAGCAGGGGCCTTCAGGCCCCTGAATACTGCACCCTGCAATGCGGCCTTTAGGCCCGGAGAATAAACGCCACTCGAACAGGCGATTGCTTTGTGTCCGCCCGACATTTATCCTTCATTTCTACTCGAGGCTTCTCCGGACGATCTGAAGAAGCCCGTCTTTTCTCGCTGAATTCTGTTTTTCAGCGCTGTTGCGGAGTCACTCCATGGCCGTCCAACCCGTCACCTCGAATCACAACGCATCGCACGCTGTTAAATCCATCCCCGTCGTCCTCAATGGGCGCACGCTCGAACCGAACCACCGCATTCCGCTCAACCTCGATTGGGTTGAAGGCGTGCGCGTCAACACCAG
>CAZVYV010000537.1:0-2500 GCA_964630985.1 uncultured Occallatibacter sp. | reverse complement strand
ACTGCGGGTAACCACCCGCCAAGCGCCATCCAAAGATAAAAGGCAAACTGGATCCCAAGTCCGCCACGGCGGACTCAGGATCTCGGCTCAGGGCTCCCGGAGCAAAAGCTCCTCACGCTCTGAAAACGCCTCAAGTTTGCCGGTGACCATACTGCGAGGGATCACCCGTTCCCATCCCGAACACGGAAGTTAAGCCTCGCTGGGCCGATGGTACTGCACGGGCGACCGTGTGGGAGATTAGGTGATCGCCGGCAATAAATTCAAACGCAAAAAGCCATCCGCTACGGCGGATGGCTTTTTTGTTGGTGCGGCTTCCTTAGCAAGTTGGCAACATCGAGCTGCGCCGACTTACACTGAACGGGTGTTGCGAACTCGCAGGTCCGTCGTTCTCATCCGCGACCTTTCAACACTTACTCCGAAAGGAATTTCATGACCCGGCGCCCGCGCTTGTCTTTTGCAATCTTTGCTCTTGCATTTCTTTTGGTAGGCTTCGCGCCTCGCGCCATCGGCCAGGGGCCGGCCGTGGCGCCATCGGCAGCTCCCGCACAAGCACCGGCCGCGACAACCGAATTTCATTTCCCCACGCCGGAAGAGCGCGCCGCTATCAGCGCCGCGTCCGCGGCGGAGCGTGATCGCGAGCTGAAGCTGCTCGGAATAAAAGACATGCAGCCGGGTGCAACGGCCTACGACGTCGGCAAGCCAGGCAATGCGAACTACGATGAGTCGAAAGCCAATCCGTATCCAAACCTGCCGCCGCTCCTGGTGATGAATAACGGGGCCAAGGTGAAAACGGCGGCGCAGTGGGCCAAGCGACGCAAAGAAATTCAAGCTGGATTTGACGAGGATGTATACGGCAAATATCCCGCGCACATTCCTGCCGTCACCTGGACCGTTGCTAACACGCAGGAGATGACAATCTCTGGAGTTCCGGCGATCGTCAAGCACATCGTTGGGCACGTCGATAACTCGAGCGATCCTGCCATTATGGTCACCATTGAAGCCGACGTCGTGACCCCGGCCAGCACTCAGGGCAAGAAAGTCCCGGTGATCATCGGGGCTGCATCGCTGCATCCATTCCGCTTCACTCCGCGCCCGGCAGCGCCCGGACAAATTGTCCATCGGCTTGCGATGCCTGACGATCCTCCCGATCCTGCCAAGTTGCTGCTCGATGCCGGATGGGGATTCGTCGCGCGCAACTCCAGCGCTGTGCAGGCCGACAACGGCGCGGGCCTCGATAAGGGAATCATCGGGCTGGTGAATCATGGTCAGCCGCGCAGGCTTGACGACTGGGGGGTATTGCGCGCCTGGGCGTGGGCTGACAGCCGCATCCTCGACTATCTGCATACAGATCCCGACGTGGACGGCTCGAAAGTCGGCGTGATGGGCCATTCGCGCGGCGGCAAGGCTGCGCTCGTGACATTTGTCGACGATCCGCGTTTCGCCATTGGCTACATTTCTTCGTCAGGCGCCGGCGGAGCCGACCTTTTCCGCCGCAACTACGGCGAGACGATGGGCAATATCTGCGGCTCCGAGGAGTTTCATTGGTTCGCAGCGAACTTTCTGCGTTACTGCGCCGTCGGGCACTCGGCCAACGAACTGCCCGTCGACAGCCACGAATTCATCGCTCTGATTGCTCCGCGGCCGGTGTTCATCGGCGGAGGCGCGCTTATTACCACTCCCGAATATGCGCCCGGCGACGCATGGCAGGACGCGCAAGGTATGTTCATGGCCGCGGTGTCAGCGAGCCCGGCCTGGAAGATTTTCGGATTTGAGGGGCTCGAAACCACGACATTCCCGCCGATGGGAACTCTGATTGACTCAGGTCGCATTGCCTTCCGGCAGCATGAATATGGGCACACCCCGGCGCCCAACTGGCCATACTTCCTGTCATTTGCTCAGAAACAATTGACTGCGAAGTAGCGCTTGCGGCAGAGCGCCGCACGCGATACCGCTTCATGAGCGGCGGCCGATCACGTTCTTCGCTTTCGAAGCACCCAAGTCGTCATGCAACGATAATCCTGCACGATCGTGGTTTTTAGCGGATCGACGAGGACCGCATCCAACTCATCCGTCAGCTCGAGCAGCATCTCCTCATCCACGAGAAACCATTCCGAGCCATCTCCCACAACAAAAATGTCCTCCCGGACTCGTTCAAAATCCATTCCAATTCTCGATCCCAATCGACAGAACAACATTCCGCCCGGCCGCAGCGCCTGCCAAAGGCCACTGAGCATCGCGCGAAAGTGCTTTTCGTCCCGCGCAAAATGGAGTACCGAATTGCAAATCACGACATCGGCAAACTCGCGTGGGAACGGCATTTCCTCGATGAGGCCCACCCTGAAATTCTCCGCCGGCAGCTTGGCTCCGAGCGATGCTGCGAGTTGGCGAACGTGCTCGACTCCCGCGGCATCCGCGTCGACTGCGAAAACCTCGCAGCCTTCGCGAAGCAGGTGCACCAGGTTTCTGCCATATCCGCATCCGGCGTCGAGCACGCGCGTGC
>CAZVYV010000536.1:0-2507 GCA_964630985.1 uncultured Occallatibacter sp. | reverse complement strand
ATCAGGTTGTGACCATCGCGTCGCTGGTAGAGCGTGAAACGGCAGTGGATGCCGAGCGCCCGCTGGTGGCCAGTGTCTTTGAAAACCGGCTCGCGAAAGGCATGCCCCTCAACACCGATCCCGCGGTCATCTACGGGCTTGAGGTTACGGAACATTGGCGTGGCGCGATTTACCAGAGTGACCTGACGCGCAACACGCCCTACAACACGTATCTGCATGCCGGGTTGCCGCCGGGCCCCATTTCGAATCCGGGCATTCCGTCTCTGCGCGCGGCCATGAACCCTCCCGAGACCAAATACTTGTATTTTGTCGCAGCAGGGACTGACGCTCAGGGTCATTCCATGTTCGCCGAAACGCTCGATGAGCACAACCGCAACGTGGCCAGCTATCGCAAGGCCCAGAAGAAAGCGGGTCAACGATGAGGCTGCATGCTCGTCCCGCTCGTGCCGTTGCGCTGGCTCTTCCGGTCCTGCTTTCCGGATGCTCCTACTTCATCCCGACCAAGCGCCATTTGCCAGTGCCCATCGCGCCCGCAAATGTTCAAACGGCCACGCCTGACGAACTGGTCGAGCGACTCAATCAGCGCTCGGAAGCGATCCAGACCCTGACGGCCACAGTGGAGGTTTACGTCACTGAGACGAAATCCGCCGAAGGCCTTGCGATCGACATTCCCTCCTCCCGCGGATACATCCTGATGCGCAAGCCCAAGATGCTCCGCGTGGCGGGAACGTACTTCGGCGTGAGGGTCTTCGACATGGCCAGCGACGGCAATCACTTCACGCTCGTCATACCGTCGAAGAACCTGGTCATTGAGGGTTCAAATACCGTCACCGAAAAGTCGGCGAATCCGCTGGAGAATCTACGCCCGGACTTTTTTCTCGACGCCATTGCGGTGCGTGGCATGGACCCGGACGATGAATACATGGTGGCCAGTGATACCGAGACGGTTGCAGATGCGGCAAACAAGCATTTGTACTCGGAGCCCGAATATATTCTGAGCGTCATGCACCATAAAAGCGGCCGTGAGCTTTTGCCTACCCGCACCATCACGTTCCACCGCGACGATATGCTGCCTTACGACCAGACTGTCTACAACAGCGAAGGCGTGTTGGAGACACAAATCTTCTACAGCAACTACGCCACGTTCAGTGCCGGCAAATACCCCTCCAAAGTTGTCATCAAGCGCCCGCAGGAGGGCATCGAGATCACTCTTTCGGTGGAACGAGTACAAGAGAACGTCGACCTGCCTGCTAGCCAATTCGAGGTGAAGATTCCCGATGGCGCCACGATCAAGAAACTGAAGTAGCGGAATTCTCCGCCCGCATAGGCAGCGCGAGCAAAGTTCTAGTGTGCGCCGTGATCCTCAAGCACCTTCGCCGCGTCGGGGTGCTGCTCGTTGAGCGCCCAATGGAGCGCGGAGTTGCCGTCCTTGCCTTTGGCATTGATGTTGGCGCCTTTGGCCAGCAACAGCTGCAACACTTCAGGTTGGCCCATATCGGCCGCCTGAATCAGGGGCGTCCAGCCGTTTTTATCTTTGGCCTCGATATTGGCGCCCTTCGCCAGCAAGAGAGTGACGACATCCGTTTTGCCGCGGCCAGCGGCTTCAATCAGCGCAGTGTCACCTTCATAGGGATAGGCGCTGGCCTTCGATTCAATGTTGGCGCCGGCGTCGAGCAGCGCCTGTACCGCATCGGCATTGCCTTCAAAAGCCGCCTCGATCAGCGCTGTGGCGCCGTCTTTGTCTTTGGCCTCAAGGTCGGCCTTCTTTTCGAGCAGCAGCTTCAAAATGTCCACCTGGCCGCCGCCGGCCGCGCGGATGAGCGCTGTATCGCCGTTCACGTCCCTGGCTTCGATGCTCTCGCCCTTGGCGAGCAGCAATTCGACGGCCCCGAGATTTCCCTGGTCTGCCGCGTCCGGCAGCGCCGGCCAATCTCGCATGTCCTTGTCGCTGATCTTCGCGCCGCTTTCGAGCAGCAGCATCACCAGATCGGTGTGTCCCATGAAGCCGGCTTCGTGCAACGCGGTTTGCCCGCTCTTTCCTCTGGCTTCGAGTTTCGCGCCCTTTTGGAGCAGCAGCATCGCCAAGTTGTTGTGGCCCTGGTAAGCCGCCCAGATCAGCGGAGTCCAGCCGAGGCTGTCTCTAGCCTCAATGTTTGCGCCCTTTTGTAAGAGTTGTTGCACGCCCGCTGCATCGCCGTTCTTGGCAGCGGCAAGCAATTGGTCGTTGAGGCTAGTGGCTGGCAGGCTGGGACTTGGTGTGCTGGGACTCGGCGAGGCAGGGGTGGGTGCAGCCTGGCCAGTGGCGGCGGCGCAGACGAGAAGTGCCAGACCCGAAACCGCGAATGCCCGCAGCGCCATCGTCATACATTTCTCCTACGGCCCCCGCCGGGGAGCCGGCCTTTCGAATCGCAGCACAGATGTTGAAGGGATTCTACTCTCGTTTCAGAGCTGCGGCCGATTGTGGCAGAGCGCACGGACGAATCGCCGCCAGATTGCGTAATCTAGGA
>CAZVYV010000535.1:0-2512 GCA_964630985.1 uncultured Occallatibacter sp. | reverse complement strand
CAACTCCCGGATGGGAGAATAGCGAAATGCGTTTCGCCGGCGCGTGCACCGGTGCTGAGGCGATCAGGACAACAGTGATCATGCACCCCAGCAGCATTGCCGCGAGAGCGATCACAAATCCCGGAATCGCGGGAAATCGCTTGAAAAATCTCATTAAGGCCTGTTTCAAGACAGCTTTGGTTCTAATGCCAAACTAAGCCAGGTGCAATCGTAAACTCCATGCCTAAATCGATTTGCCAGTTACAACTATTAGGTGGGGTGGGTATTACCTTCGTCACGGTCAAGCTCGTCCAACGCCCAATATGCCATGCGCTTCGCCCGCTCGATTAGCCTCTTTCCGGTCCAACTGCTGGGCGATCATCCAGAATGTTCACATCCTGAGTCTTTCGGCCAAGGCTTTAACATGCACCAAGGGAGAACCTCTTGCCGGTCTGGAAAGTCTTTCTTGTTGCCTTCAGCGTGCTGCTGCCGCTGATCAACCCGCTCGGCTCAGCGCTCGTCTTTCTCGGGCTCGTCGGCGACGCGCCGCCCAAGGTTCTTCGATCGCTTGCCTGGCGCATTGCCATCAACAACATTGTCTTTCTCGGCATTTTTGAAGTTGCTGGCGGAATCATCCTCAGCTTCTTTGGCATTTCTCTACCCATCGTCCAGCTTTCCGGTGGCATCGTCGTAGCCGCCATGGGATGGGGCGTGCTCAACGAGCGCAGCGCAGGCGCCGATTCCCGCAAGAAACAGGAAGAGACCGGAAAAGCCGATGAGCCCGACACCAGCCATCTCGAAGAGGGCGTCTTCTATCCCTTCACCTTTCCCATCACCTCGGGACCAGGCACGCTTGTTGCATTGCTCACCGTCACAGCGCACATCTCAGACAAGAACCTAACCCACAATCTTCTGGCGCATCTTGGAGTGTTTCTTGCGATAGTGGTCCTCAGCGTACTGGTCTATTTCTGCTACGCCAACGCACCCAGGATCACGAAGAAAATCCCGCCCTCCACGGCCCACGGAATCCTGCGCGTCATCGCGTTCATCCTGCTCTGCATCGGCATTCAGATCGCCTGGAACGGCCTCTCCGCCCTCATCGCAACCATCATCAAGCCGTAATGCATTTCGGACGGGCCCAGGTGCGGGCCCCCGGCACGGTCGACCTCTCCAAGGGAGAAATCCGAGTTTCACGCTACGCCGCCTGACTTGAGCGGCAGCGCATGTGCCCGCCCTGATTCGGCCAGGGGGGCGATGTGGAACGTCTTTGGCGCACTCACCGTACCTCAATCACCAGTGAACCGAAAGCGCAAATTCGCTCTCTGGGTTTCTTGCTGCGCCTCGGTGTGGCTGGTCTCCAGCGCTGCGATCGGCATTGTTGCCGTTGAAGGTGCGCTCCATGTCCCCCGAAAGCCGATCGAATCCGCTGACGTGGCCTTCGCAAAAGCGATAAGCGATCGGGAACACGCTCAATGGAACGACATCGCGATCCCCGCCGAAGATGGTGCGACTCTCCGCGCGTGGAGCTTTATTCCGGATGACGGCAACAGCAACGCGGTAATCCTTCTCCACGGGCAGGGCGACAATCGCGAAGGGATGCTGAGCAATGCCGATCTTTTCTTGCGGCATGGGTATTCTGTTCTCCTGCCCGACGCGCGCGCACACGGTGACAGTGGTGGTTCGATCACAACTTATGGGGTCGAGGAAACGGGCGACCTTGTCCGTTGGTACAACTGGCTTGAGCAATCTCAAGCTCCGCGCTGCATCTACGGTCTCGGGGAATCGATGGGCGCGGCGGTCCTTCTACAAACGGTCGCGAAGCAGCCTGGATTCTGTGCGGTTGTCGCAGAAAGCTCATTCTCGAGTTTCAGAGAGGCCGCCTACATAAGACTGGGCGAAGGTCTTCACATAGGGCCATGGCTGGGTCGAACAGTATTGCGTCCAGCCGTCGAAGCAGGCCTGATCTACACCCGCTTAAGGTATGGGGTCGACCTTGCACAAGCCTCTCCAATCAAAGCCGTCGCCTCAAGCCGCGTGCCAATCTTTCTGATCCACGGGTTGGCCGACACCAATATGCCCCCATTCAACTCCGAGCGCATGAGGACCGCCAATCTAGCCGTTAAGCTTTGGGAACCCGCGGGCGCAGGCCATTGCGGCGTAGCCGAAGCGGCGCCAGAGGAATATGAACGGCTAATCATTTTCTGGTTCGAAAGCCACAGATGAGCGGACCATCTCGCCCGCAACCCGGTAACTTTCGCTAATCACTCAGCCTCCAATCTCCGCTGTTGCCTCCTGTGGAACTCGCGTCACCAACCGCGCGCCACCTTCGTGTATCTTGGCGATGGGTCGATTCTTTCCCGGGAGTACGTCGCAAAATAATGCCCACCTTCGCCGCCATCGATATCGGCTCCAACTCCTGCAGGCTCAAGATCGCCCGCGTCCACGCGCATCGGCTCAAAACGCTCGCAGAAGATCGCGAAGTCACGCGCCTCGGCGGCAGCGTCTTTGACACCGGCCTCATCTCACCGGAAGC
>CAZVYV010000534.1:0-2512 GCA_964630985.1 uncultured Occallatibacter sp. | reverse complement strand
GCAGTACCCGTTCATGACCCGGCCCCCTGGAAATCGCCGTGCTTGAGGCCGGAGCCGAACAGGGCCGCGAACTCGCCGGGTGTCATCCACCCTTGAATGTCGAGCCGGAACCGCTCATGCTGCGTGCCGTTGCGGTAGGCGTCTTCCACGAACACCCCACTGAAACGCTTCGCCGCATAGGCGGCGAGCCAGCCAGGCGGCCCGATCGACGGCTGCGGCGTGCATGAACTCTGCGCGCACCGCGGGTAGCCAAGGTCGCTGTACGGGACCGTCCACACGTCGGCGTCGGCCCTGCCGCGAAGGTGGTGCCGCAGTTCAGCTTCGCCGGTGTTCAGTTCAGCGACCGCCCGCTGCTCATAGTGGGCAACGGTCTCACCCGGCTCCAGGCAGGTGAGGTACACGGGGCAGGTCTTGCTGTAGTCCTGCACGTAGTGACCTGACGGGCCGGCTTCCAGCGCGAAGTTCCACGTCCCCGCCGGCAGTGCGGCCAATTGCGCCCACGTCGCATCCCAGCCTTCGTTCGCCGCGGGGCAGCCGGGCTGGTCGGTGGTGCACCGGCCGCCCGCACCGTCCGCGAACCCGGTAACGATCATCGCTGTGGCCGTGAAACCGTAGCGCTGCAGAACCCCGGTGCCGGCCTCGAAGAAGTTCTCGATGCCGTTGTCGACGGTGATCAGCACCGGCCGGGCTGGCAGTGCTACCGGCTGGCCGCGCAGCCATTTCGTGTACTGCGCGGCCGTGATGGTGCGGTAACCGTGCTGGTACAGCCAGCCCATTTCCACCGCGAACTGCTCCTCGCTGCTGGACTCGGCTTCTTTCGCGTCACACTCAGCGGCGGTGGGCTTGCAGCCGTCGTCGAGCTGGTGGTACACGAGCACCGGGATGCTGGCCGGCCGGGTGTACGACAACGGCACCGCAGTCAGGTGCGGCGCCGGGCCGAGACCCAGCGTGTCCGCGCTGACCGCTGACGTGCCGGGTGTGAACACCACAGATGACACGGCGGCCCCGGCGGCCCCGAGGGCCGCCATCACGAGCGCGCAGGCGGCCATGAGTGCGGCGAACCGCTGGCCCCTTTTCATCGCCCGAACCGCAACTTGCGGGGCAGTCGCGGCAGGGCCGCACGCAGCCCGATCACCGCGAACACCAGTGCCGCGCCGAAGATGATGTGCGCGACGTCGTTGTAGCTGGCCGCCGCGATGACGCCGCCGATACCAGCCCCCGTCGCCATGAAACTGTTCCCGTACATGATTCCCCCCGTTAACTCACAGTGACCGGCTGGTCGCTGCGCTCGGTGTTCATTCCCTCAGCCGTGTACTGCGCGGCCCACAGGTTCCGGTTCCTGGCCCGGCCTGTCATCACAAGCCACCAGCTGGCGATGAACCAGCCGGCCCGCATCCACGCGAAGATCTCGTTCGGGACCAGGATGACCGCCAGGAACACGTCGGTCTTGTCGCGGCCGGGGATCTTCAGGGCGGCCACGAAGTCGAGCACGATGAACAGCGCCGTGAACGCCCACCATGTCCAGTTCGGGTGCAACTGGCCGGTGGCCGCGCCAACGACCCATAGCAGAACCCACAGGATCCGGACGATCGCGGACATCAGGCCGAGGGCCTGCTGTCCCCAGTCGCGGATGGTGAGACGGTTGACACCGAAGCTGAGAAGATCCTCGACGGTGCCGGCCGACCATTTGATCCGCTGGTTCCACAGCGCCGTAAGCGTCTTCATCGAGTCCGTATAGGCGGGGACGGTGGGAGACACCTGGCAGCGCCAGCCCAGTTCCCGGACCCGGTACGTCATCTCGAAGTCCTCGACGGTGCTCTTGTCGGTCCATGGCCCGTCCCGGTCATCCCGGCGGGCGACCTCCACCAGCGCCTGCCCCCGGATCGCGCAGCCGGTGCCGGCCAGCACAGACGTGTGACCTTTCCTGATCGACGTTTCCGACCAGCGGGAAAACTCCGACCGCTGCAGCCGGGTCAGCCAGCCGCCGCCCAGCATCGTGAACTTCGACGACGAACCGCCGAGGCCCGGGTCGGCTTCCATCTCGGCCAGCCAGTCACCGACCGCGTTGGGTGGCATCACCGTGTCGGCGTCGACCCCGGCCACCATGTAGGCGTCGCGGCAGTACGTGCGCCACCCGTAGTTCAGGGCGCGTGACTTGGCGTGATCCCTTGGGACCTGAAGATCCTCGGTGATCACACCGGGCAGGTACCTGGACCGGACCCGTTCCGCGGTGTGGTCGGTGCAGTTGTTCGCCAGTACGACGATCAGGTCCGGGACGCGGGTCTGATGCCGCAGCGACTCGACGGTGCGGACGATGCTTTCTTCCTCGTTGTACGCCGGGATGAGGCAGACGATCCGGCCTCCCTGCTGTCGTGTCCCCGTGTTGGTGTGCATGGTGAAATTCCCCCGTGGTGGAGCGATGATCCGTGAGTGGATGCTGAGCCGTTCCCCCCGATGCCGGCTCCCGTTGGCTACTCAGCCGGGGAGCGTGGCACCAGGGCCAGCGGTCAGG
>CAZVYV010000533.1:0-2514 GCA_964630985.1 uncultured Occallatibacter sp. | reverse complement strand
GGCGAGGTAAAATTAAAGCCCGGCGTATCGGTAGATTGGACGCCGACGCTCAACGAGGCGGGTATCTCGCAGAGCCAATTGATCCGGTTCCGCGACAGCCTCGTGCAGAAGTACGGCGGCTGGAGCAAATTCTATCCCTTCGCTGTCTCTGGCACGCCCCGCGATCTGCACGCATGGCAGGACCTGAATGCGGTCGATCATCTCGCAGTCGGGACCACAGCATCATTCAACGTCATCACCGGATCGACGCTGCAGAACATCACGCCGCAGACGCTGCTTTCCAATTTCTCGCCGAACTTCTCGACGGTCAGCACCACGCCCACGGTCACGGTAAACGATCCGAACATCGCGACGGTCACCACGTTCGACTCGGTGTTTTTCAACACGCCGATCACGATTGGCGGCATCATCCTGTCCGGCCTGTATCCCATCGTCGAGGTTACCGGGACCACCACGTACCAGATCACCGCGGAAACCAACGCCACTGCCACCGTCAACAATGCGGGCGCCGTTCCGGTCTTTACCCCGACGACAAACAGCGCCGTGGTCAGCGTGGCATTCGCAAATCACGGCATGGTGCTCGGGGATATCATCGCGCTATCGATCCCGACGACCGGCGACGGCGTGACGATTTCCGGCTCGTATCCCGCAACCACGATCACGGATGCAAATGATTTTCAGATTCAGGTAGCAACGCAAGCGACGGGCAACACCGCGCTGCCGATGAACGGCGGCCTGGCGCAACTGGTCTATTACATCGCGATCGGGCCTCCGGCAGGTGGTGTCGGATACGGCATCGGAGGCTACGGGCTTGGGGGATATGGCACCGGCGTTGCGCCTGTCGTGCAGACCGGAACCAACCTCGCCGCGTCCGATTGGACCTCGGACAATTGGGGCGAGCTGATCCTCGGTTGCCCCGCTGGAGGTGGGATTTACTATTGGGACCCGACCGGCGGGTTCATCAACATGTCGCTGGTCTCAAGCGGGCCGGCGTTCAATTCGGGCATCTTCGTTTCCACCTCGGCGCAAATCCTCATTGCGTTCGGTTCATGCCTGATCGATCCCGGCTCCGTGGATACCCCGCAGATCGGAATTATTCAGGACCCGATGCTGATCTCATGGTCGGATTCGGGCAACTTTCAAACGTGGATACCGACCGATGCGAATTTCGCGGGGAACTTCCGAATCTCAATCGGTTCGCAAATCATGGCCGGAGTTGCCGGACCCGCGAACCAAAACCTGATCTGGACCGACCTCGACCTGTGGGCCATGAATTTCATCGGCCAGCCGGACGTGTACGGCTTTACCCAGATCGGGGCCGGCGCCGGGGCATGCGGGCGCCATGCCGTGCAGAAGCTACGCGGCGGCCTGTACTGGATGGGGACATCCAATTTCTACGTCTACAACGGCGGCGGCGTCAGCGTCGTGCCGTGCCCGGTTTGGGATGCCGTGTTCCAGAATTTCAACACGGCGTTTGCGCAGAACGTGCGAGCGATGCCGAACACGCCGTTCAACGAGGCGGGCTGGCTCTATCCGTCGAATGCCAGCGTGAGCGGCGAAAACGATTCCTATGCCAAGTTCAACATCACCGATCCTACCCAGCCATGGGATTATGGATTGCTTGCGCGCTCGGCGTGGATCGACCTTTCCGTGCTCGGCAATCCCATAGCAGCAACGCCCAGCGGTGTGATCTATCGACAAGAGAGCGGACCGGACGCAGACGGTCAGCCGCTGGTTGCTGGCTTCACCACCGCATATTTCTATCTCAGCGAGGGCGAGGATTTTGTCAGCGTCGACAAGTTCTATCCTGATTTCATCTGGCAGGTGTTCCCCCGAACCTCAACCAGCGCGCAAATCCAAGTGACGTTCAACGTGCTGAATTATCCCGGTGATACGCCACGAACCTTCGGCCCATTTACCGTGACGCAGGCAACGAAATATGTTGACCTGCGCTTCCGCGGCCGGCAGGTGTCGATGACGTTCCAGAGCTCGGACGTCGGTTCGTTCTGGCGCCTCGGCAAATGCCGGTTCCGGTTCTCGACCACGGGGAGACAGCACTGATGAGCGACACGTCCAGCACATCGACCCCGGCCGGCGGGGGGATGCAGGACCTTGTTACCACGCAAGGCAACGGGGTGCGCTACCTCGGGCAACTGGTTCAGTTCATCAAGCAATTGCTGCCCCGGATCAGCGGGACGTTCACCATGACGGCCACGGCCACTTTAGCGGTTGCCCAGCCGCTGATACAGGCGAACTCCATCGTCACCCTGCAGGCCAAGAATGCCTCGGCCGGGACGTTGCAAGGCTCGGCAAAATCGTTGTACATATCGTCGGTTACCGCTGGCGTTGGGTTTACGGTTGCGACGGCAAATGCGACGAATGCAGCCGGAACCGAACAATTTTTGTATACCGCCATCAACCCGGTCTAGGCATGCCGCTGATAAAATCCGCCAGCAAGGAAGCGATCGGCGACAACATCCGCGAGATGATTTCGTCGGGCCATCCGCGCGATCA
>CAZVYV010000532.1:0-2522 GCA_964630985.1 uncultured Occallatibacter sp. | reverse complement strand
CGCATCATCGCCTGCCTCGACGTGCACGCGGGACGCGTGGTCAAGGGCGTGCAGTTTGTCGACCTCGTTGACGCGGGCGATCCGGCGACGCAAGCGGCCCGCCATGCGCGTGAGGGCGCCGATGAAATCGTTCTGCTCGACATCACTGCCACGCACGAAGGTCGCCAGACCCTTCTCGATACGGTTCGCCGCACGGCGCGCGAACTCTTCGTCCCGTTCTGCGTGGGCGGAGGGATTCGTTCGGCTCACGACGCCGAACAGGTATTCGAGGCCGGCGCCGACAAGGTCAGCATCAACTCCGCGGCCTTGGCCGACCCTTCACTTATCAGCGCCATCGGCGCGAGCTTCGGCGCGCAGGCAGTGGTCGTCGCGATCGACGCGCGCCGCGATCCCGACGCCGCCGATCCAGTTCGCGACGCGCAAGTATTCGTGCAAGGGGGCCGTCGCCCCATTGGCCGCACAGTCGTCGAATGGGCGCGCGAAGCCGAGCAGCGTGGCGCCGGAGAAATTCTCCTCACATCAATGGACTCCGATGGAACCCGCGCCGGCTTTGATTGCGAACTTACAGCGGCTGTGAGCGAAGCTGTAAGTATTCCCGTGATTGCCTCGGGCGGCGCGGGCACCGTCGCTCACTTTGCCGATGTGTTCGCGCGCGGCAAAGCCGATGCGGCGCTCGCGGCCAGCATCTTTCATTTTGGTGTCTCCACTTCACGCTCGCTCAAGGAGGAACTCGCTCTTGCTGGTGTTCCGGTGAGGCTGCCATGCTGATTCCTTCGATT
This sequence comes from uncultured Occallatibacter sp., assembly GCA_964630985.1. Lineage (GTDB taxonomy): Bacteria > Acidobacteriota > Terriglobia > Terriglobales > Acidobacteriaceae > Telmatobacter. The sequence goes on along the minus strand of CAZVYV010000532.1, from coordinate 1,743 downwards.
GATCTGATGGGCGGCCGCATTGTCCAGCTTGTCCAGGGCGAAAAGCTGCGCCTCGCCTTCGACGATTTTGAATATTGGATCGGGAAATTTTCTCGCTTTCCATTAGTCCAGTTGATCGACCTCGACGCGGCGATGCGCCAGGGCGACAACTCCTCGCTTGTCGAGCAGATTGCCAAACGGCTCCCGGTGCAAGCGGGCGGAGGAATCCACACCATCGATCGCGCCCGCCAGGTGCTCAGCGCCGGAGCGAAGCGTGTCATCATCGGCTCGGCGCTTTTCACCGCCGAGGGAACGGTTAACAGAAGCTTCGCCGCCGAGCTTGCGACCGCAATCGGCGCGGACCGAATAGTCGCCGGCATCGATACGAAAAACGGCCGCATCGCCGTGAAGGGCTGGAAGGCGCAGATCGCGCTCACGCCCGATGACGCGATCCCTCAGCTCGAATCGCGCGTTGCGGCATTTCTCTACACGCACGTGGATACGGAAGGAACCTTGCAGGGCTTTCCCATCGAAACCGCGGCGCGCTTGCGCAAATTGACCAAGAGGCAACTCATCGTCGCAGGCGGCATTCGCAGCCAGCAGGAAGTGGATGCCCTCGATGCAATTGGCGCCGATGCCGTTGTCGGGATGGCTGTCTACACCGAGTTGCTCGCCGTTTAGTCGCTGCCGCCTGCCCCACGCCTCGCACCGAAAAAATCGGCGCAAACAGCAGGCCGTCCGCAACTCACCTCACGCCGAATCCGCGGCTTTCGTCGAATCGCCCACGGCGCTGCTGGTTTCAAGGCGCGTAGCGCGGAGCAGGCGCGCTATCTGCTTCAAGTGCAGTTGCACGGCGTAGGCGCGCAGAACTTCAGCCTGCGAAAAACCAATTCCCATGTGGCGAACCTCATCCATGCGAGCTTCAAGGTCGGCAATGTCTTGCTCCAGGTTGATTCCCTGTGCCGGCACGCTGAAGCTCCACTTGTGAATGCAACTACCCATGTAATTGAAGCCCGAGCGAACGTCGGCAGCCAGATGCGAGAGCGCGGGTTCCAGTTGCTGTGCGAATCGGTCTTCGTGGCTGTCTTTCACCGCAATCTCGAGCGCCACGAGCGCGTCATAAAGCGAGCGCCCAAATTGCGACAGCATGCTGAGACCTTCGCGCCATCCGGGGCCGCTCGGCTCGTTGCGTGCAGCTTCAAGTAGCTGGCTGTTGCCGCGCAGCAAAGCAAGCGCATCTTCGCGCAGGGCGGCTAGGTCTTGCGACGGCGCGCCGCGAAATCCCTCAAGAATCGCTTCGAAGAAGCTGCCGAGAAGGAGAAATTCCTGCGCCAGTCCGTCGCGCAGCCACAAGCGCGCGCGGTCAGGGAAAACAAGCGTGGTCACCGCGAGCGCGACTACGATTCCCAGCAGCACTTCGCCTACGCGGTCGAGTGCCAGCTCCCAGCGCGGGCCGGATTTTGAGACGAGCATGATGATAGTGATCGTCACGGCGGCCAGGCGCGAGCTGTTGCGAAGGCTTAGCAGGCCGCAGACAATGATCGCCATCAGCAAAGCGAGAATATAATTCCACGGCGGCGCACCGAAAACGGAACATGCGAAACCGAATGCAGCGCCGAGGAATGTTCCCAGCAGGCGGTCGCGCGAAGCGGTCACAGTGGCGCCCACATTCGATTGCAAAACGATGATCGCGCTGATCGAGCCCCAGTAGCCGTCGTGCAGGCCGAAGCGCAGCGCCAGCCACCAGCACAGCGCTGCCGCGAG
>CAZVYV010000531.1:0-2527 GCA_964630985.1 uncultured Occallatibacter sp. | reverse complement strand
GGACTACACGTTGCGCCTGTTCCACATGTAATCGAAGTAACAGTCCCCGAACCGCCACCACCAGGATTAGGATTATACGCCCATCCAAGATACTGTACTTGAACACTAGAACTAGCACTAAGCGCAGTCACATTAATCCGCACATACGCTGCAAGCGTCTGCGCGCTAATAGAAGACTGTCCATTCGTAGTACAAGTCCCAGTAATCAAAGTAGTCCAAGTAGCGTTATCTGGGCTAGTTTGTAGCAGCGCAGTACAGGACGCAGGACTCCCTGTAACTGTCCATCCTAATTGATGCCATCCGATAGAGGAGTTCTCAGAGATACCCGTATCTGCCGCTACGCTTGTAGTCACAAACGTGCGGGAGGCATTGTACCCCGTTCCGCTGAGTTGCCCGAAAGCTGACCCTATAATAAGGATAAGCGGCAAAAGATGCTTGACAAGTGTTTTCACTGCCTATCTCCTATGATTTGTGATAGATACGGACCACTCCACCTGTGATCCCGTTCGCGGGAATCTTGATACCATTCACATTACCAAGATGCCCACTTCGCACCGTCTCAAGGTCCGCAGCGCCCTGCCCGAACCAAAGTTCTTTACCATTCGTCCTAGTAAGCTCACAGCTATTAGATGCAGACGAGTACTCCGAGAACGAAATCTCCCAGATATGTATATTCCCCGTCCACACAATAACAGCCACGCCTACTACATCGGAAGCAAGTATAATTAGAGGATTTCCTGTAATGTCCACGTTGCCTCCTTAGAGTGTTACAATGTTATAGGTAATACCTACAACAAGTGAGCCACCACCTACGGTAAAGTTAGTCCCCGGATTAACGAGATAGAGATTCTGCGCCAGTCCTACTGCGTCAGTCTGACTCGCAATAGCGGAAACAGCTATATTGACGAGAACAGCATTAGCTGTCCCACCAAGAATAGCAGACTGATCCGCACACGCATATACAGTATTCGCCGCAGGACCATACGAAACACGCATTGTTCCGGCAGTAGTTGTATACGCTGCTGTCGCGTACAAGTAATGGAGCGAAATGGACTTAGGAATAATAATCCAATTATTATTCGCTACTGCTGGATACAAAGGATTCGGAGCTACATACGTTAACTGAATAGGAGTTGTATGTAGCGCCAAAAGCTGCGCCGAAGTAACAGCTACTCTTGCCGTAAATTCCGGTTGTCCTGTAGCATTTACTCCTACTACTCCGCCGTAAGAGGGAACAACAAAACACTCCACGTTATTTGAATCAAGCATCCTGTTTACTGGATATCCCTGTTCCGCTGCTGGTGCCATAATTGCTCCTTCTTAGAAATTTATAAAGTCTTCACCACTAGTACCTACGTCTGGATCAGTAAGCTTTGGATCAGGTTCAAGTTCGTGAGTAGGAGTCTCGAAGGCCCGAATAATAGTCATCTCTCTGTCCCCTACTAGTGGATCAAATCCTGTATCAAGACAGTTCTCGTTACAAAGTAACAAGCCTCGCTGCCAACTCATATTAGCGAGATGATATACTACGCCGCAGCGGGAGCACGTATGCCACGGTCCAAAGTGCCAACTACGCTTACCGCGTGGTGCCATACTAAAGCCCCCGAAGGGGAAGCGCCTTTCCATGATTAAAAATTAACAGGTGGCTAGAAAGGAGCTTCCGACCATACTAACCACCCGTCCTTCGTGGCGACCCTACGGCACCTCGAAGAAGTGATATTTACTATGGCCCGTTACTACCCCACGTACCAAGCCAGTTAGCAGGACCAACGCTGAATCGAGTACGGGTCTTCTGCTTGAGAGAATCCGTATCGAAGTCATCGTCCATGTCCGTAGTAATAGCTTCCCTGCGATAGAACTTAAGATGGTGCAGTGACTTATCACACAAAGCATACCACGGTGTATCCGCAGTAAGATAGTGGCTCTCCATATAGCCGAGATCTTCGCCAAGGAGAGAGTTAATCTCATTGGTAGAAGTTCCCGGTTTCCCCGGACTTCCCAACAGTTCACGGGCAAGAAATCTATTCGCCGGAGCAATAAGAATAGCCTTCGGCTTGTAGATAATTGGCATACCCATTCCATCAATAAGACGCTCGAATTGATTCGTCATTAGCTGGATGGCCGCAAAGCTAAGGTCCACGTCTACAGCGGGCCTATTAGGATACGTACCCGGTGCGCTGATAATATTAGACACACCCGGCGCGTAGCTAGTAACCGTAGGTCCACCAAGAAGAGGATGCTGGTTGTTAAACAGAGTAACGCCGTCAATAGACTTCACAGTAGCGAAGCCCTGATTGAAGACGTTCCACGCAACCATCTCTTCCGTGAAGCGCATACTCCGAGCAAGTGCTTTGGGAATTTGCTTCACTACTCCAAGCTGGTCGTCGTCGTAGAGTTCATAACTTACCCGCGCAGCAAGTGCGTAAGTAAGATGAATAAACCGGAACGTACCACCTTGTACAAACTGAGAATACGCTACAGGCGTATTCTCCGGCTTCTCCGGTGCAGGAGGCATACCAGCAAATTC
>CAZVYV010000530.1:0-2530 GCA_964630985.1 uncultured Occallatibacter sp. | reverse complement strand
TCGTACCACGCGTAGCTGATGTTCTTCGCGAGCGACTGCGGAATGGGCAGGTGCTTCTCTTCATACTGCGCGGCGAAGAATGGCGTAGCCAGATCGTAATAGCCGCCATTCACCAGAACCTTCAGTCGCGGATTGGTCTTCATCGCCTCGGCCAAGTCGCCGCTCACGTTCGCGCTCACGGTATTGTTGTTGTGCTTCCAATCCCATTGCGGTTCGGCCGTATAAAGCAATGGTTGGTAGGTTTGCCCTTCGCCGTACTTCAGATCCCGCCGCACATATTGATTGAAGAGGGCCACGTACGCCGACGAAATCGCCGACGATTGCGGATCGTATTCCGCGTTCTGGCTGAGCGGGTCGAGATTCGGACCCGAGAACCGGCTGTCTAGCCGGCCTGTCGTCAAATCGTCCGCATCTTGCAGCGTCTTTTCAAACTCCGGTCCGCTGACCCGCAGGTTGGCCTTCAAAACGTAGTCCACGGGCAGTCCCGTAAACTCGTGCATTTTTTCCGCTACGGCGCGCTTCTCATCGTCACCGACATCGGTTCCCATAGCCAGCGCATGCGAGTACGGACCCATCGCGAAATCTTCAACGTCCTTCAAGAACGGCTCCAACGCAGCCGGCTGGTTCGGCAGCTTCTTGTGGTACCACGCCGTCGCGGCGAACGTCGGCAACGCGAGTTCGTAAGGCAGGTCAACTCCCGGATTGGCAGTCGGCTGATCGATATCGGTCGTGAAGTTGAAAATCTGCGACAGCAGAATCACTCCATTGATGTCGATGTTCAGCTTGTTTTCAAGCAAATCGGCCAGGACCGCCGAGCGCGTTGTTCCGTAGCTCTCGCCGAAGATGAACTTCGCGGAGTTCCATCTCTCATACTTCGAAAGAAAGCGCTGGATGAATCGCGCATAGGCATTCCCGTCTTCATCCACACCCCAGAAGGCTTTCCCGGGATCCTTTCCCATCAACTGCCCGAACCCTGTGCCCGGTGCGTCGACAAAGACCAGGTCGCTCACATCGAGCAGCGAATTCGGATTGTCGACCATGGTGTACGGGGCAGCGGGCAGATGCGTATCGCCCGTCGTCATCACATGCTTCGGCCCCAGCGATCCCATATGCAGCCACACCGTTGAGCTTCCAGGGCCGCCGTTATAAAAGAACGTGACGGGGCGATCCTCGGCCTTCGCGTCTTTCTTGAAATACGCCACGTAGAACATGCGCGCTACAGGGGTTGCGTCTTTCGCGCTTGCAGGCGCGTTCAGCGCGAGCTGGCTTCCCGGCTGCGGCTTTCCATCGGCTCCGAGCTGCGAATCTTGATCATCGGTTGAGCCAACCGTGATCGTCCCTGCGACCACCGTATAAGCGATCTGCTGTCCGCCAACGGTCACGGAACCCTGCGTCGTCGAATCGGCAGGCGGAGCGGCTTCGGCGCTTTTGTCCGGCGTTGCTGGCGTTGCAGGCTTGGCCGCCGTCTTATCGTCCTGGGCGCGGACCGAGACACAAAGAATCAGTATTGCCGTCCCCATCAGGACGGCCAACCGGCGGCTGAATGAATTCATTCTTGTTTTCTCCGTGTGGGATATCGAGTGAAAAGCTAGTATAAAGCGCGCAGCCCGGTCGGTTCTCGGGATTCCGCTTCTCCCGAATAGCTGGAGGAAGCGTCGCACCCGCTTTGGCAGCCTCTGGTCACTAACCACTGTCCACTGATCACTGTTTACTGCGCCCCATCCGCGCTCTTGATAAACGCCGCCACGCGGTCGTGGAGTAGCTTACGGCATTCGTCGCGTATGTATGCCATGTGCCCCGCTTCGTACCAGTCGTATTCGATATTCTTGGTCAGCGAAGCCGGAATCGGCAGGTGTTCTTCTTCATATTCGGCGGCAAAAAACGGCGTGGCCAGATCGTAATAGCCATCATTCACCATCACCTTCAAGCGCGGATTCGTCTTGATCGCTTCGGCCAGATCGTCGCCCACATTCAGTCCGCGAGCATTGCCGAACCCATTCCCGCCGGTCCGGGTCATGTTCCAACGGAAACCGTCAAACAGAGCGCTGGGTAAATACGTCTGTCCCTCGCCATATTTCAGGTTCTGCCGCAGATACAGATTCACGAGCGAAAAGTATGCCGACGAAATGGCGGAACTCTGCGGGTCGTACTGCGAGGCCTCGCTCAGCGGATCGAGCGTCGGGCCCAGAAATCGCGTGTCGTATCGTCCAGTCGTCATCCCCTCAGGGTCGTCGAATGTTTTTTCGAACTCGCCCGCAGTCACACGCAGATCGGCCTTGAGGATGTAATCGACCGGCAGTCCGGTGTACTCGTGCAGCTTCTCTGCAACTTGCTGCTTTTCCGCATCGCTCAGTGCGTTACCTTGTGCCAGCGCATGCATATACTCGCCCGTCGCAAAATCCTCCACCTCTTTCAGAAACGGATCGAGCGCAACAGGCTGAGGCGAAAGCTTCTTGTGGTACCACGCCGTTGCAGCGTATGTCGGCAGCGCCAGTTCGTAAGGCAAATCCACGCCGGGACGCGGCGGTCC
>CAZVYV010000529.1:0-2531 GCA_964630985.1 uncultured Occallatibacter sp. | reverse complement strand
CTTATTCTTGGCACGACCCCCGGTGCACAGCGGTAAACTCAAGCAACCCTCGTAATACGACGACCCGCCCGAAGTCTCCGTGATCTCCGGATTGATCAACAGAATCGTGCGGTCTTCGTAATTGACCAGCGCGGCTCGGAGATTCACGCCGATCTGCGGAGCCGCCACTCCGACTCCGCCATAGACCACGCACGTCCGTAAAAGCCGCTGGCGAAGGTTTAGCGCGAAGCACTCTTCACTTGAAGTCGGCTGGCACTGTAAACCCACCAGACTCGTGTTCCACGTTAGGACTCGGTCGTACTGATTCATTTTCCTCTCGCTTTTTGATGTCTTTCTTCGCAGCGCCGGATTGCTGGCAATGCGCGCAATACTCGGTTTGGTTCGATTCCCGAATGTTTCGAGGACACAGACGGCACTTCCGCTCTTCCGCGCCGCCACCCATCCAGCATTCGTTGCAAAACCATTCCTCGCCAACCTTGCGCGATGCTCGACTCTGACGATTGCGGCGAAGGCACGGCTCACACATCGGGACTGGCATCGGTCTACTCCAAGGAGATAACCACACAGTTATTGACCACCTGAGCCGAATACTTGTTGATCTGCTGCTTGGAATTCTTTTCGTAATCTTTGTCGTACCGTTTCTTCAATGTCTCAAGCACGGCGAAATACTCGCGCTGTCGACTCTCGTGCACTGCTCGGGAGATCCCGAGGTTCTTCTCGGCTTCCGCCATCTGTGCAACTTCCGCCGGGGACAAGGGGGAGACGGTGACGATCTGCTTCATGCCTGATTTTCAGGCCGCATCGCCATGGCTTTCTTGGCGAAGAAGCAAGCCTCTTCCAGTTTCGTCTTTGTGATCGAAAACTCGCGACCGTCTGGACAGATTTTAGACAGGTAGCACAACATGCTGTCAAACGATTCGGCAATGAGTTGGGCGTTTTTGATCCCATCCTCGTTAAGCTTGTGAAACTGGAACAGTGGACTGACGATGTCGCTCATGGTTTTTATTCCTCTCTGTGCCAATGAATGTGTGGCGATAGCAGGTCTTCCCAGATATTGTCGTCTCGCGAAGACTTCGATGAATCCTTATCCCACGGCTCAACCGGAAACCCGAGAGTTCCGGGAGTGTCAGACCGCACCAGAACGCATCCCTTTTCGCCGTCAAAGTCAGCAATAATAGCCGGAAACTCTCGGTAATAAACCGGCCGCGCCAAGACGTTCTTATCTACATCGGAACGGCCATTGATCTTGACCACAACGTTCAACGACATGAGTTTTCGGTGATACTCGGCAATGCGCTCACAGGCGTGCAGGAGGGACGGAGCCGTAAAACGATATACCTGAAAATTATTGCGGAAGAATTTCGCCTCCACGACCCGGAGGCTGACGGCTTCATTGTCGTCCGAATTAAGCTCCCATCGCTCAGGAGCCACTTCCCACTTAGCGCGATCTTTTAGCACGCCCATTTTATTTATTCGACTCCAAAAGTAGGGCGACACCATTTTCAGATGCCGCCCTGGGAGAACAGAACCATCGTCGTTAGTACGTTACCGTCGCAGTGGCAGTCACGGTCGGAGCGCTGACGCTGGTCGCGATGACCGTGTCAGTGCCGCCCGGCGTGGTCGGCGGAGCGTAGATGCCGGTCGTCGGGTTGATCGTGCCGGTCGACACACCAACCGCCTTCGGAGCCAACGACCAAGTCACGCCAGCGTTTGCCGGATCGCCAGTGACCGAAGCAGTGAATAACTGCGTCGAGCCCTGAGCCACGGGACCAGCGGATGTCGGAGAAACCGAAACCGTGATCGTCGGAGCAACCACAGCCGAGACCGTGACCAAAGCGGTCGCAACCTTGGCCGGGTTCGCCTGACTTGCAGCCGTAACCGTGTCGGTTCCCGGAGTCGTCGAAGCGGTGTAGAGCCCGGTCTGCGAGATGCTTCCCGTCAAGCAACTGTACGTCACCGCCGTGTTCGCGTTGCCACTCACGGTGCCCGTGAATTGCTGCGTTGCGCCCGGCGCCAGAGAAGCGGTCGTCGGTGAGATCGAGATCGTCACCGTCGACGGATTCAGGATGTTGTTGGCATTCGCGATTGACGCCTGCAAGCTTGCCAAAGCAGCGTTGCCCTGTGCGACAACGGCTTCGACTGCCGTTGGGTTAAGGCCATTCAAGGCCGAGACTTGTTCGATCAGGTCTGCAATGTCCGTGGTCGCCGCCGTAACGTCTGCGACGAGCGCGGTAAGCATAGCCTGGAGGTCGGTGAGAGCTTGGGATGCGGTTGCCATAAGTTTAATCTCCTTGAGTTCTTTTAGGACAACGAAGATGAGCGTTAGCAGAACCGCTACACCGATGACGAGATTCGCAAGCACCATCCAGTTGTTCATCGCCTCGAACCTTAACCCGAAACTGCAAGCGAGTCAAGCACTTTTTTATTTTTCTTGAATTGCTCACTTTTGATCTGACTTTTCAGCGCTTCACCACGCGGATTTTACGAACCGGTCGCTCCGCTCCAGTCATCACCGTGCGCGCGGTTTTGTC
>CAZVYV010000528.1:0-2538 GCA_964630985.1 uncultured Occallatibacter sp. | reverse complement strand
TTCAGAACTCCTTGCCTGATGGAGTAAAATCAATAGTTTTTGGGAAATTGGTTCGCAAATTGAATTGTTTGTAATTTGGCGTATGCAATTACAACTTCCAATATTTCCGAAAGAAGCTACACTTATATCATCGTGTTTAGGGGTTTATGAAAAGGACGGTGTTGTTCAGTATATTGTTAATGGGTTACCTGTTTATGCACATCCGGCCAATGATGAACATGCATTCAGGTATATTACGAGCAATTTTATTGAGCAGAAGCTATGCCGTAAGACAGAGGTTGAGCGGTGTTTTAATGTGTCACCGGATAGTGTTGCCCGTTGGCATAATAAATTTGTAAAAGAAGGCGTTAATGCATTTTTCGGAGATGATGCACGTCGTGGGCAGTCGCATAAGATAGTTGGAGAGAAGCGTCTTCGTATCCAAAGCAAACTGGATAAAAGGCAGAGTGTAAACAGCATAGCAAAAGAAGAAGGGGTCACAGAATCTGCGATCCGGTATGCCATAGGAGCCGGGTATTTAAAAAAAAAGATGTCAGGGCGCCAGTAAGCAAATCCACAACGATCAATGAAAGAAGCCAGGCAGATGTATCAACGCCGCTGGGCATAGCTACAACACGATATGATGACCGTATAATGGCAGCAACAGGTAGCGCCGGCACTGCTGAAGTGGTTTTTGAAGCGCACGAAGGTTTATGCAATGGAGGTATAATGTTTTTAGTTCCTTCACTGCTGGCACTCGGATTATTAAAGACAAAGGAAGTCTATGAGTTGCCCGACAACCACTATTATGGATTGGAATCGGTAGTGCTTACGCTGGCATTTATGGCCCTTGCCCGCATAAAGAATCCTGAACAACTCAAACAATGCAGGCCAGGAGAAATAGGCAGGATTATAGGTCTTGACCGCATTCCGGAAGTAAGCTGCCTGCGGAATAAAATAAAACTGCTTTCTTCTCAGAAAAAAGCTCAGGAACTCAACCGTATACTAATAGATCACTGGTATAAAGACACGTCTGAAGAAGCGTTTATATACATAGACGGGCATGTGCGTATATATCATGGGTATAAAGCCAATCTGCCGGTTAAGTTTGTATCACGCCAGAAACTATGTCTTAATGCTACTACGGAATATTGGGTTAATGACAGCATCGGCAATCCGGTAATGATGGTTATGGGAGCGCTTAGTGAGCAGCTTCAAGAGGTTATTGAGCTTCAGATTATTCCTCAACTACAGAGTACAGTATTGATACCACAAGCGCCTCAAACCATTGCAGACGATAGGGAGCAATCTCCGGTATGCACCCTGATTTTTGACAGGGAGGCATATGAACCTGCTTTTTTTCAAAGGCTATGGGACAAATATAGAATAGCGGTTATAACATACCGCAAAAATGTGCAGGATAAATGGCCGGAAGAATCTTTTAAACTTGTTGATGTTATTGTATTGGAACAAACAGTTACCATGCAGATCTGCGAGCAAAAAACAACTCTGGGTGGCGTCTGTCTGAGGGAAATCAGGCGACTTACTACCGGAGGCCACCAAACCAGTATAATTACTACGCATCCCACTATCAGTGCCCAGGTAGTGGCAGGCAGGATGTTTGGCAGATGGAGCCAGGAGAACTTTTTCCGCTATATGATTGCCGACTATGATTTTGATAAAATGATAGAATTTGGCACGCAGGTTATTGATGAAAACAAACAGGTTGTTAACCCGGAGTACCGCAAACTGAGCCACAAAATCAAAAAACAAAAAGAAAAAACAAACCGGTTAAGAGCAAACTTCTTTGCACTTACCGAACAGTGTATTGATGCCGAACTTGACGCAATACCCAAATTGGAGAAGAGACAAGCAGTACTAACAGAAAAAATAGACGAACACGAGAAAGCCATTCAACAAATACAAGCACAACGCAATAATGTCCAGCCGCGCATTACCCTCAAAGAAATGTCCGAAACAACCCGTTACAATCAGTTAAAACCAGAAAGTAAAATGCTGATGAACATTATAAAAATGATATGCTATCGCGCGGAAACATCGGTGGCAAATATCCTTGCAGATTACTTAATGGACCAGGAAGATAAAAGAATGCTTGTAAAACAGATTATACAAAACAACGCTGATATACAACCCGATTTAGAGCACAATACTTTGACTATTACATTGCATACCCTTTCAGCTCCAAGGTTTAATCAAGCCGCCGCAAATCTGGCAACACTTCTTAATGAAACAGATACTGTTTTCCCTAATACAAATCTGCGCTTAATCTTTAAAACTACCGCATCTTAAACTGCGAGAGGCAAGGAGTTCTGAACTTGCGTAGTCCATTTGTTGCAAACGCACAGTATTTTATATTATCATTTTTTATTCAATTCTGAAAAGTTGCCCCCTGGGAACGACATTTGTAGTTCTATAATCAATTATTGATGTACCCTTAGTACGTTGCCCGTATTGCATACTTTGCATCGGCATTTCGATATTAATTTTTCCGGTAAACTAGTTTTGTGTAGAATTGTCTAAAGAAAAAATTATTGTACC
>CAZVYV010000527.1:0-2539 GCA_964630985.1 uncultured Occallatibacter sp. | reverse complement strand
ACCGAAGGATCAAAGGTTGCCGGCGAGTTGACCTCGGGGAACTGAGAACTGCGAATTAAGAACTGCGAATTGTTTTCCGCAGGAAAACCATGGATTGGAAAAGCCACCGCATTGACGTGTTGCTGGAGCAGGCCCTGCTCGAGGACCAGGCTCCGCACGACGCCACCACCCATCTCACCATCGATGCGAATCTGCTCGCCGCCGGATCCATCATCGCCCGCGAAGAGCTGGTGGTCGCCGGTTTAGGCGCAATCCCACGTTTTTTCGAGATTTACGCACGCCTCGACCAAAGCCCCGAAGCGCAGACCCGCTTTGAAGTCATCAGCCACCCCGAAATTTTTGATGGGGTCCGCGTCCATGCCGGTCAAGTGCTGGCCGTCATTCGCCACAACGCGCGCGTACTGCTGAGTTGCGAGCGCGTGATTCTCAACCTCCTCCAGCACATGAGCGGCATTGCAACGCTCACGCGCCAATTCGCCGACGCAATTCAGGGCACTCACGCCCGCATTCTTGACACGCGCAAGACCGTCCCCGGCCTCCGCGCCCTTGAGAAATACGCGGTGCTCTGCGGCGGCGGCACAAATCACCGCATCGATCTCGCCTCCGGCTTTCTCATCAAGAACAATCACATCGTCCTCGGTGGCGGCATCAAGGCGGTCCTTTCCCGCGCGCTTGCCCGGCGCAGGCCACCTCAGCGCGTTCAAATCGAAGTCCGCACCCCGCAGGAGCTTGACGAAGCCCTCGCTCACGGCGCCGAAGCCATCCTGCTTGACCATATGACGCCCGCCGAAGTCCGCCGCTCCGTCGACCGCATCAAATCCGTGGCGGCAGCGGAGCCCGACCGCTGGATTCCGACCGAAGCCTCCGGGGGAATCGTTCTCGATACCGTCCGCGCCTACGCCGAGACCGGCGTCGATTTCGTCAGCGTTGGCGCGCTCACGAACTCCGCCCGGGCTGCCAACATCTCCATGACTATCGCCGCGGAGCCCGCTCAGGGCAACCCTCGAATGGGCCGAGTGTTTGAGGGGCACGGTCTTTAATCGCAAGAATCGCTGGGTGCCCCAGGTCTCGCTTTTGAGACCTGGGATAGCACGGTTCACGACACCCGAACGCACGATCTCAGAGAGCTGATGTACGACCTCGCCGCCCTCGATGCTGAACTCGCCAGCACTGTCTTCGCCGGCAAGCTTCACTTTGCCCGCGTTACCGGCTCCACGAACGCCGACGCCATCGTGGCCGCCCGCGACGGCGCTCCGCATGGCTCCGTTTTTCTCGCCGATGAGCAGACGGCCGGGCGCGGACGCGGCGATCATGGTTGGATCTCCGTTGCCGGCGAAGGGCTTTACGTCAGCGTCCTTCTTCGCCCGCAGATTCCGGCCTCGCGCCTGCCGCTTTTGCCGCTGGCCGCGGGCCTGGCCGCCGCCGAATCCATTCGCGCCGTCTCCGGAGTAAGCGTCGACCTGCGCTGGCCCAACGACCTCCTCATCGGCCCGCGAAAAACCGGCGGAATTCTTGTTGAGTCGAATCTCCAAACTCAGGGTCTGCTCCATGCAATGGCAGTGGTCGGCATCGGCATCAATGTGCACCAACGCGCCTTTCCGTCCGGACTTGCCACGCCTGCAACCTCGCTCGACCTGGAGACGGGCAACCTCATCTCGCGACAAGCTCTGCTCGTGGCCCTGCTAAAATCTTTGGAGCGTGAAGCCTCCGCGCTTGCTGATGAGGCGGCCGCCAAAGAGATTCTCGCGCGCGTGGAGCGGGCTTCCACGTGGATTCGCGGTCGCAACGTTGAAGTGCACGGCCCGCAAGCATGCACGGGCGTCACGGCCGGCTTCGATGAACATGGCTTCCTGCGCGTCGAAACCGGAAGTGGGATGGTCACCGTCCAAACCGGCGGACTTCGCGCGAAAGGCTAGCTGCTAGCTTCTAGCCACTAGCTGCTAGCCTTATCCTGCTGAAAGTATGAAGTTGGCCTTCACGCGATGAAGCTAAGAGCTAGAGGCTGGAAGCTAGGAGCTGTATTTCAATGCTGCTCGCTCTCGATGTCGGCAACACGAATACGACGCTCGGCCTTTACAAGCTCGACGGCACAAAGCCGGAGCTCGCCGCGAACTGGCGCGTGACCACGCATCGCGCGCAAACCGTTGACGAATACGGCGTCTTCTTCGTCAACCTTTTTGAGATGCACGGCATGGCCCCCAGCCAGGTCACGGACATTATCATCGCCTCCGTTGTTCCGCCCGTCGATTCCACGCTCCGCCAGGTCTGCGAGTCCTACTTCAACATCGAGCCCCTCTTCGTCGAGCCCGGCATCAAGACCGGCATGACGCTGCTCATCGACCAACCCACCGAGCTTGGAGCAGATCGCATCGCCGATTGCATCGGCGCGTACGAGAAGTACGGCGGCCCGTGCATCGTCGTTGATTTCGGAACGGCCACCAAGTTTGAGGTGATCTCCGCGCGAGGCGAGTATCTTGGCGGAGCCATCGCGCCCGGCCTCGGCCTCAGCGCCGATGCGCTTTTCAACCGCGCCGCGCGC
>CAZVYV010000526.1:0-2541 GCA_964630985.1 uncultured Occallatibacter sp. | reverse complement strand
TCTGGCCTCTCGCCGGCGACAAGCCTCTTGAAGTCAGCCAGAACAATCCCATGCTGCCCAACGTCACCAGCGTCAGACCCAGCTACGACTTCCATTCGCAGGTCGCGTATCAAATCCACACGCACTGGTTCGCCGGCGCCTACTTCGCCGCCAACGACTTGCGCAACTACTCCTACGCCTCCGTTGGATTCTTTGTCCGCTACACCTTCCGCGAGCAGCCCTCCGCCGTCGCCGCTCCCACAGGCCTCTTCCCAGCCGACGGGCCCCGCCCCTTCACCGTCCCATAGGCCTCGTCTTAACGATCTTGTCCTGACAATTAGAGATTGGGGTAGCACGAACCCAATAATTCGCGGTGTCATCCTGAGCGGAGCGAAGGATCTACGGCTGTTTTTTGCGCGCCCAACCAGCCACGCAACCAGGGGAATCGATTTGGATGCGTCCGGAATGGCAAAATAAGTGCAACGCATGCCTGCGTGTCGATCGCCGCCGGCAGAATCGAAGGCCAGACGACGAGGAGGGAACAGAATGAGCGCGCCCGCAACAAAAATTAATAAGGCCGACGTCCGAGCTGGATTCATCGGCCTCGGGCTTATGGGATCCCACTTGACGCGGCGCTTGCATGCAAGCGGTTGGCGTATTCAAGCATGGAACCGCAGCCCGAAGCCTGCAGAGGAGATCCGCAAGCAAGGGATTGCCATTGCACCGTCTCTTGCGGATCTCGTCGCACATTCGGATTTGATTCTTTCTTCCTTGGCAAATGATGTAGCTGTTCGATCTGTCTACCTGGAAAAAGACGGTGTGTTCTCCGTCGCAGTCCCGGGAACCGTAATCCTGGAAATGAGTACGATCTCGCCGGAACTGTCGCGCGAGCTACACCAAGAGGCCCTCACGAAAGGCGTGAGCCTCCTCGATGTCGCTATCTCTGGGTCGACGCCCGCGGTCGATGCCGGAACCATCACACTGCTTGCCGGCGGCGACAAGGAAACCTTCGAGCGATGTGTCCCGATTTACGAGTCGATCGCCAAACAATGGTTCTTGATTGGGCCTGGCTCCTCAGGCGTTCAAATGAAACTGGTAGTCAACCTTCTTCTGGGCCTCGATATGGAGGCAATCGCAGAGGCAGTCTCGCTCGGAGAGCATCTTCACATCGATCGCAATATTCTGCTCGATGTCCTTTCCAAGACAGCTGTCGTCCCTCCCGCGTTTGTCGGCAAGTTCCGCAAGATCAAAGACAGCGACTACTCGCCTGAATTCCCTCTGCGGCTGGCGAGCAAAGACCTCGATCTGGTCATGGATGCCGCAAGGGCATCTGGCGCCGATTTGCCTGCGGCCGCTGTTGCCCAGTCTGTATTTGGCTCCAATGTCGCTGCGAGCGGCGACCTGGATCTGTCCGCTATAGTGCCCTCTGTCCTCAGTCGCCCACGCCGCAAATGATCAGCCAATGCCGTGAGTGCGCCCCATCCGCTCTGCCATCCTGTGCGACTAGCGCACAGCGATAGTAATCGAAGGATTTGCGGGTGCTTTTAACACGCCTCACCAACCACCAACGATGGGGTGCCCCGCCTTCGCGGCGCTTTTGTTTTTGCCGCTAAGGCGGGATAGCACGAACCCAAACTGTTCGCCTCGCTCACTGGCGCCGTGGGCGCAACGCAAATTGGCCCCGCTCTTCAGCGTCGGGAACGAATCATGACAAAGTCTTCAAGTCCCGTAAGGACGGCGCCCAAAAAGAATGCTCACGCCGGTCTCTAATGGCAGCGGAAGGAACAGGCGAACTCAGGCCCACGAACGACTCGTGTCAACCCCCTCGCCCGCCGCTCACGACTCCAACTCACTGAGAACACTCGTCAAAAATCTTTCCCCAAGTTTGCCGATTATTTCCACCATCCCGCGCACAATGTATTCATGAGTCAAATCGCCGCATCCGCGCGCAATCAAGGGCAGGGAACCACCGCCGGATCCTTTTTTTGCGCCGGGCGCATGTCCCTCCAATCTTTTTGCGAGAAAAAATTTTTCGCAAACTGCCCAACTTCTGGTTCAATTTCGACCCGGCCAGAGGGCCCATTCAATAGAATCAGGGCCTTAGATGTTAACGCATCCATAAACAGGCCATTAACCGACGAGTAACTCCACTGTCAATTCAAAGAACCCGCTCTTGAGCCTAGATGCAATCAATTATCTTAAGAAAATATATTGACAAACTTAATAATCTTGATTAATGTGATTCAAGCAGTCGAGAAACCTGCTTCATTTCATGCCCAACGACCCCAAACCCGGTCCCCAACCCGCTTCCGACTGGCAAGACCTGCTTCGCATCGCCCAAGGGTCTCCTATCACCATTGAGCGAGTCCGAATCCAGGAAAAACAGATCGCCATCGAAGGCCAGTTCAACCTTCCCGAGCTCGCCCGCCTCACCCTTGAAGATCAGGTCTTCGTCGTCGCCTTTCTTCGCTCCCACGGAACCATCAAGGACATGGAGCAGACCTTTGGCGTCAGCTATCCCACCATCAAAGCGCGCCTCAACCGCATCTCCAGCCAGCTTGA